>NZ_DAMALV010000007.1:0-12245 GCF_032069585.1 Moraxella sp. CTOTU48268 | reverse complement strand
ACGCTATTAGTTTAAAGAGTTTTCAATGGTTGAGGTTTTACTGAGGGCTACTCAGCGATTCATTGTCGCCATCGGCGTATTGCAAATAGTAAAATACCAACGAGGTCAAAACCTTCTTATCATCGGGCATTTTTTCTAATTACTGTAATGATGTTTTCATAGCATTTGCCAAAATTTATCCCAAAAAAAACCGCTTTACCTTACGATAAAGCGGTTTTTAATTTTTGACAACTAAACTTTAATAAAATTATTCAGCCGCTGGCGTTTCAGTATCAGCAGATGCAGTTGGCGCGATGGTTTGATCCACACCTTTCATGGTAAGTTTAATACGTCCACGGTTGTCGATGTCTTGAACCAGTACATTCACCATTTGACCTTCTTTTAGCACATCATTCACATTCTCGATACGCGCATCAGAGATTTGTGAGATATGCACCAGACCGTCAGTGTTAGGTAATACATTGACAAACGCACCAAACTCAACAATACGAGCCACTTTACCTGTATAAGTCTTGCCGACTTCTACTTCTGCCGTAATCGCCTCGATTTTAGCAATCGCGGCTTTGGTCGCGGCTTTGTTTTCACCAAAGATACGAATGGTACCGTTGTCATCAATATCAATCACTGCGCCTGTTTCTTCAGTCAGTTGGCGAATGGTTGCACCACCTTTACCAATCACGTCACGGATTTTTTCAGGGTCGATATCAATCACCGCAAAGTTTGGTGCATGGGCGTTGATTTCTTTACGGCTGGTTGAAATCACTTCATTCATCGCATTTAAAATATGGATACGACCCGCATGCGCTTGATGCAGGGCTTTTTCCATAATCTCTGGGGTGATACCTTCGATTTTGATATCCATTTGTAGTGCAGTCACGCCATTGGCAGAACCCGCGACTTTAAAGTCCATATCGCCTAGGTGGTCTTCATCACCCAAGATGTCAGACAGCACGGCAAAACGCTCACCTTCTTTAACCAGACCCATTGCGATACCAGCAACGGGCGCTTTTAGTGGTACGCCGGCATCCATTAATGCCAGTGATGCGCCACAGACAGATGCCATTGATGATGAACCATTGGATTCGGTGATGTCAGATACGATACGAATCACGTATGGGAAACGGTCACTATCTGGCAGCATGGCTTGTACACCGCGGCGTGCTAGGCGACCATGACCGATTTCACGGCGTTTTGGACCGCTGTCACGACCCGTTTCGCCCACTGAGTAACTTGGGAAGTTATAATGCAGCATGAAGTGGTCTTGTTTGGTGCCCGCAAGGGTGTCAATCATGTTCACATCACGGCTGTTGCCAAGCGTGGTGGTAACGAGCGCTTGTGTTTCACCGCGGGTAAATAGCGCTGAACCATGCGTGTAAGGCAGTACGCCAACTTGGATGTCTAGGGCACGGACAGTTTGCAAGTCACGACCATCGATACGGGGTTTGCCAGACAAAATATTGTCACGGACCGTACGGTATTTTAGGGTCTCAAATAGCTCTTTGATTTGTGCCACGTTGTCGGCATAGCCTTCAGCTTCCGCATCACCGGCTAAGGCTTCAATCGCTTGGTTTTTGATTTCATCAAGGCGAGTATAACGGCTGGCTTTTTCGCTGATGGTATACGCTTCTGAAATCGCTGCAGCAAATTGATTTTGTAGGGTAGTTTGCAAGGCTTCGTTGACGGCAGGAGCAACGAATTGGGTTTTTTGTACGCCAACTTCTTTGGCAAATTCATTGATGGCATCAATCACGACTTGCTGCTGTGCGTGTCCGTATAGTACCGCGCCAAGCATTTGGTCTTCTGATAGTTCTTTGGCTTCAGATTCGACCATCAATACCGCAGATGACGTACCCGCGACCACCAAATCGAGCGAGCTTTGTTTTAGCGCTTCATGGTTTGGGTTTAGCACATATTCATCGTTGATAAAACCGACACGTGCCGCACCAATCGGACCATTGAATGGCGCTGATGAAATTGCCAATGCCGCTGAAGTACCAATCATCGCTGCGATATCAGCATCTTGTTTTTTGTCTGACGAAATCACCGTGGCGGTCACTTGGATTTCGTTAAAGTAACCTTCTGGGAATAATGGACGAATCGGGCGGTCAATGAGGCGTGAAGTCAAGGTTTCCATCTCAGATGGGCGACCTTCACGTTTGCCATAGCCACCTGGGATTTTACCAGCAGCGTACATTTTTTCTTGGTAGTTGACGGTCAATGGGAAAAAGTTTTGACCCGCTTGCGCCTCGTCTTTTACCACAACAGCCACTAGCACAGAGACGCCGCCCATGTGGACGACAACTGAATTAGCTTGGCGTGCGATACGACCTGTTTCTAACGTAACTTGTTGATTACCATATTGGAATTCTTTAGTAATGATATTAAACATAATGCGGTTTTATCCTTTGTGTGATGAAATAGGGCGATTTAAGTTTTAGTAATAGCCCCTAACGTTTGTGTTCTTTTCAAAAAATACAAACGTTAGAAGCAATCTACCAATTCGCTTGATAGCAGCCTTAAATCAGCCTAAATTAAAAAATACTTTAAAAAAAGTAAGTGTAAACTGCAATTGTGCAGGCACAATGCGTTGCCTATTTTACCTAGTTTTGTGGCGAATCACCACCTTTTAACTGCGCTTTAACCACTAATAGCAAACGATCGGTAATGACTAAGCTAACAGTGAGGGTAAAAGTAAAAAGAGAATTCGCTAAAAATATTGAACCCATAAAAAAGCGGCTACCCAAAAGCAGCCGCTGATTGAATAAAGCGAATAACGTGCTGATAAATTAGCGACGTAAGCCTAATTCATTGATCAATGCAGTATAACGGTCTGCATCTTTACGTTTTAAGTAATCAAGTAAAGTACGGCGTGAGTTAACCATACGAATCAAACCACGACGGCTGTGATGGTCAGCTTTGTGTGCTTTAAAGTGTGCTTGTAAGTCATTGATACGTGTGGTTAATAACGCCACTTGAACTTCTGGAGAACCTGTGTCATTTTCAGAGCGTTTGAATTTTGCGATTACATCTGCGCGGTCTTGGTTAGTCAACATAATGTTTTCCTAGCTTTTTTAGCATAAAATGAGAAGCCTAATCGGCTATCAGTCGAGTCGACTAGTGTAAAAAAATCAGGATAACCACGCTTCTCAGTAGTTAACCTTCAAAAAGGAGCATTATTTTACCAAATATTGACCAATAAAAAAACCCTAATTTGCATTAGGGTGTTGAATTTATTAAGGCTTTTAATAGATTCAAGCTTTCAATTTACTGATTGCCCGTAGGCTGTTTGGGTGTTTCGCTATGCAGACGGTCAAGCTGCTCTTGTGGCGCGGTGGTGAGCTTATCAGAAGTCACTTCATCCGCATCATTAGGCGTTGTGTCAGCAACAAACGTCGCTTCGGGCGCTTTCTTTTCCATTTTTTCAAAATCTGTCATGGTAGTTGGTTGCATGGCAATCTCCTTTTCTTATGGTTCTTATAGTTATTCACGCTTATTTAGTCAATGCTTGGTCAATCGCTTCAGCAAAATCTGGAATATCTTCAGGTTGACGACTGGTAATCAAATTACCATCTATCACCACTGATTTGTCTTCAAACTGCGCACCGGCATTTTTTAGGTCAACAGCAATGGTTTTATAAGCGGTTAATTTTTTACCACGCGCAATTTCGGTATCCGCAAAAATCCACGGTGCATGACAAATCGCTGCAACAGGTTTACCCGCATTCATGAACGCTTTTACCATTGCTTGTGCATCGGTATTCGCTCGCAACACATCGGCATTGGCACCGCCACCTGGTAAAACAATGGCATCATAATCGGCTGCGTTGGCTTCACCAATTAATAAATCAGCGGTAAAGGTGTCAGCAGGGTCAGTATGATTAAGCCCGCGTACTTGTTTTTGTGGTTGTGTGGTGATTAAAGTGGTTTGGTGACCTTTAGCTTTAAGGAGGTCATTGGTTTGGGTATATTCGACTTGTTCAAAGTCGGTATCAAGTAAAATAGCAATCTTAGCCATGGTAATTATCCTATTATTTCATTATTTAAGTTAAAGATAGTTAAAGAAAAAAATTGTTGTTCTTATTGATTCATCTGTAAGGTTGGCGCTTTATTTTGAGATTATTATTTGATTTTTCTATTTGATTTTTAATTTATTAATTATATAAAGTTCTCTAAATAAACCGCTGTTTGTTCTTTATTAGCAAAGCTTGCTAAGCAAAAAAAACAAGTGAATCAATACCACTAAGAATAAAGAAATCGCCGGGTAAAAACTGCTAGCAAAGCGTGACGTTTTGTATCAATGCATAAAAAACGTACTCGCTTTGTGACATCACACCGCCCATTGAGCAAATTATGTGAATACAGCAAAAAATTAGCAAGATGGTAGGTTTACTGACTTACTGTGGCGGGTTTAAATTAACCAGCTTCATCGGTTGTAAACGACCATTGGGTTCAAGTAGTCCTGTACCCAAAAATTGCTGCTGGTCGTCAAACAAGCGAAATGTTTGATTGGCGGTTAAGATAAGCTGCTGAGTTAATATGGTCGCCTTGACATTTAAGCGTTGACCCTGTTGGATGCGCTTTGATTGGCTATCGTCTAATACTAAGCTTGGTAGTGAGTGAACGCAGGCATCCACTGCTAATAGCTTATCAAACCGCGCTGCAACATCGAGCGCGGCAAAATCGGCTAATGTGATGGCATTAGCAATATCAAAATCACCCGTGCGTATCCGTCTAAGCGCTGTCAGATATCCTAGCGTACCTAGTGCTTTGGCAATATCTTCAGCCAGCACGCGCACATAGGTTCCTTTGGAGCAAGTAACGGTTAATTGCAATTGTTGATCGGATAGGGGAGTGAGTGACAGCTCATAAATGATGAGAGGACGTGCTGCTCGCTCCACCTCAATACCTTCACGCGCCAGTTCATACAGTTTTTTGCCGTCTTTTTTGAGCGCGGAGTACATGGGCGGAACCTGCATTATCTCACCCAAAAATTGCGCAGTGACGCTTTGTAACATCGCTTGTGTCACATGCGGTACAGGGCTCGTGGCAATTATCTGACCTTCAGCATCCCCGGTATCGGTTTGCTCGCCAAGTTTGATAATAGCTTGGTAAGATTTGATGGCATCGAGTTGGTAATGGCTAAATTTGGTCGCCTCTCCCAGACAAATCGGTAGCAACCCTGTTGCCATTGGGTCAAGGGTGCCGGTGTGACCCGCTTTTTTACTGTCATGCACATCAGATTTGAGCAAGTATTTGACTTTTGATACCACTTGCTGGGAAGTCATCCCTTGCGGTTTATCAATCAGTAAGACACCAGAGACGATGGATTTGGCTGTTTTTGGTTGGGTCATCATGTTGTGGATTTATCAATTCATTAAAAGTCGGTTCGAATTAGCTGCGAGTAATCTGCTGCGCTAATAGGGTGGTTGACAGAATATGGCTTTGACTTTGGGTTAATGTGTGCGCGTTGTTGCCACTGCTGCAAGCTATAGCGGTTATCAATCAATTGCTGGTCATACAGATAACTGGGAATATAGCCTGATAACAAGATACGATAATCAAATGGCAAAGGTTGGATATCGTCAATCAGCTCATAAATTGCCGTGGTACAGTTATTTACCAATGAATTATACCATGCCGGCTGCGTTTTTAAGGACTTAGCTTTCGCTAGGTATGCAAGCAGCAGCGCTTGAATATGGTCTTTTGGCATATTGATGGGATAAATATAAACATCTTCATGACGGATATTACTACGGGTATAAATAATATCTTTTTCATCCGCAGCGATAATCACCAATTCAAACTTGCGAAAAAATCCACCTAGCGTACTAAATTGTTCATTGACTTCTTTGCGAATCTCGATAGATAACGCAAGCTGCTTTCCATCACTAAACCCAAAACTCACTAGCGTATGGGCAATGGCATCGCCCATCCAATAAGAGGCAATAAAATCGACAGTTTGCAGTTTTGCCAAGTCGTATTGCCTAGTTTCCCAGCGCGGCTGAAAATGGGTTTTATCTTGCCAATCAAAATTTCTAACATTACTAATCGTGAGTGTGTTGCCATCACGGTCAAGCCGATAGTCTAACATTTGGGCAACTTCAGGGTTCCAATCACGCTCATTGCTAGCTGACATCGAAAAAAAGCATGCAATGGCAATCGCCACCACCGCAAAAAAAATCAATAATAAAGACTGATGAGAAAGTAGGGATGAAAATAGGGTTGGTTTGATGATACTGACCAAAACAGCGAGGGTAAAAAATACCCATACGCTAATTAGTGCCAGACTGACATATCTGCCTAAGGGCTGATGCGTCCATACAAATACCCCGACCCACAGGCTTGAGAGAATAATGACGATAAACTTAATGATACCCCAAAGTAACTGCATTCAACATCCCTGTTAATGACTCAAAGTGACAAATAGGCTCGTCATAGCCTGCAACGCATCAGTCGTCTGATGGCTGACCTTCGCTACTTTGTACCGCTTTAGAAATCAGATTCATCATATAGTTAGCGTTAGCTGTCACTTCATCATAGTGAAAGCGTAGACGTGGCGTAGTGCGGGTTTTTAACAAATGACTGAGCTCAGTACGCAAAAAACCTGAGGCTTTGTTCAGCACTTCTAAGCTCTCGGTATGATAATCTTTTGCCATGGCATCATCCATCGACTTTTCCATGATGGTGACATAGATATCAGCATAACCCAAATCTGGGCTGATTTTGACACTAGAAATGGTCACAAACCCAGTCAAGCGTGGGTCGTTAATCTCGTCACGAATCAAAACCGCTAGGTCGCGCTGAATTTGATCGGCAAGACGTTGTAAACGTTGATTCATTGGTAATCCTTTTTATAGTAAAAAAAGGTCTAATTAACCTAGATTAATTAGACCCCTTGGAAGGTTGCTAATAGCAAGCTGGCAGTATTAGGTTGTCAGCTTAGCTTATAAGGTACGTTTGACTTCATGAATTTCGAAGACTTCAATCTTATCGCCTTCTTTTACTTCATAACCTTTCACCGCTAGACCACACTCCATACCAGCGCGCACCTCATTAACATCCTCTTTGAAGCGACGTAATGATTGTAATTGACCGGTGAAAATAACTTGGTCATCACGCAATACCCGAATTGGCTTGTTACGGATGATATTACCTTCTGTCACCATACAACCGGCTGCATAACCAAAGCGACTAGAGTGGAAGACTTCACGTACTTCAGCGATACCCAAGATTTGCTCACGGTGTTCTGGCGCAAGTAAACCGCTCATTGCTGCTTTCACATCATCAATCAACCCATAGATAACACTATAGTAGCGAATATCCAAGCCTGCTTCATCCGCTTTGCGTTTGGCGGCGCTATCAGCACGAACGTTAAAGCCTAATAACACCGCTTCACTTGATTCAGCGAGTACCACATCCGATTCGGTGATTGGACCGACACCCGATGAGATGACTTTAACTTTAACTTCATCCGTAGATAACTCATCAAGCGCGGTTAACAAGGCTTCTAGTGAACCCCGAACGTCAGTTTTGAGAATCAAATTAACGGAAGGCAGTTTGGCATCGCTCATTTGGTCAAACAAGTTTTCTAAGCGTGATTTGGCTTGACGTTCAAGCACTTTTTCACGCTCACGATCTGCGCGATATTCTGCAACCTCGCGCGCACGTTTCTCATCTGAAACCACCATAAACTCGCTACCAGCTGCTGGCGTATCAGGCAGACCTAGGATTTCAACAGGGATAGAAGGACCCGCTGAGGTAATTTTTTGACCGTTTTCATCGGTCATAGCACGGACGCGACCATAATATTCGCCAGCAAGTACCAAGTCACCTTGATTTAAAGTACCTTGTTTAACCAGCAAACTGACCACGGCACCGCGACCTTTTTCAAGGCGTGATTCAATCACCACACCTTGTGCTGCACCGTCAGTAGCGACTTCAAGTTCCATCACTTCTGCCTGTAGGTTAATCACTTCAAGCAGTTCATCAATACCTTGACCTGTTAACGCAGAGACTTTGACTACCGGTGTGTCACCGCCCCATTCTTCAGGAACGACTTCTTTGGTGGTCAGTTCGTTAAGAACGCGGTCTGGATCGGCGCTGTCTTTATCCATCTTGTTGATAGCCACGATAATCGGGGTACCCGCTGCACGCGCATGGTCAATCGCTTCAGCTGTCTGTGGCATCATACCGTCATCGGCTGCCACCACTAACACCACGATATCCGTCGCTTTGGCACCGCGAGAACGCATCGCGGTAAATGCGGCGTGACCTGGGGTGTCTAAGAAAGTAATAACGCCTTGGTCAGTCTGCACATGATAAGCACCGATATGCTGAGTAATGCCACCTGCCTCGCCCGATGCCACTTTACTAGAACGGATCTTATCGAGCAGGGACGTTTTACCATGGTCAACGTGACCCATGATGGTAACCACAGGCGGACGCGCTTGGACGTTGCTACTTTTCTCGCCAACCGCCTCACGTAGTGAATCTTCAACTTGCGTTGAGCTGACAAGCACTGGGTTATGACCCATTTCTTCAACAAGTAGGGCAGCGGTTTCTTGGTCGATGGATTCATTTTCACGGACCAACTCGCCCATTTTCATTAACATTTTGACGACTTCGCGTACTTTGATTGCCATTTTTTGGGCAAGTTCAGATACCACGATGGTCTCACCGATTTCAACGTTATGCACGATTTTCTCAACCGGTTTTTCAAATTTATGTCTATTGGCCTGCGATGATTTTAAGCCGCGACCACGGTTCTTAATTTCTTGCTCACCTTCATCGTCACGGCGACGACGACGGTTTTTGTTGGCAGTGCTTGCCGTTCCGCGTTTGATTTCACGGCGTTCTTGTTCAAATGAGTCTTCAAGCGCTGCGCCCACCAAACCTTCTGCCAATGGCTCATCTTTTTTGACAACCATCGTAGTTTCAGTATCGGTTTCGCTGTATTTACTCGCCATTTGACGCATTTGCTCAAGGGTACGCTGCTGAGCTTCTTCAGCGGCTTTACGGCGATTTTCTGATTCGATTTGACGTAAGCGTTCTTCTTCTGCTTCACGCGCTTTGCGTTCACTATCCGATTCTTTTTTCGGCGCAGGTTTTTTGTCAGCTTTTTTGACTTCGATTGCAGCAGTTTTGTTGCCTTTTTTCACTACCACACTGGTGGTTGTGTGCTCTTTGGCAGCTTGACTACCACCACCTAAGTTAGCACGCATTGCCGCAAGGGTAGCTTGTTGACGCGCTTCAGCGGCTTGTTTGGCTTTGTCTTTTTCAGCTTGTTCTTGGGCGGCTTTTTCTTTTGCCAAACGCGCTTTTTCTTCAGCTTCTTTGGCCGCTGCTTCACGCAACGCTAGTTCTTCAGCGATTTTATTGGGATTCGGTTTATCAAATACCATTTTTTTGCGTACTTCAACATTGACACTTTTGGCTTTACCAGAAGTGCCTGTCACCCGCGCAGTAGAAGTGGTTTTGCTTTTTAAGCTAATGCGAGGTTTGTCATTTTGACCATGACTTTGTTGTAAAAAGCTGACCAGTTTTTGTTGTTCGCTATCGGTGACGATGTCATTGTCACCGCGCGCAGACAGCCCTGCCTTGACCAGTTGATTATTAATTGCTTCAACGGTCTTTTTGGTCATTGCTGCAAGTTCTTTTACGGTTTTATCTGCCATTCATACACCTTTTTTAATTAAACCATGATTCACGGGCTTTCATAATGAGCTCACCAGCGGTCTTTTCATCAAGACCTTCGATATCTTGGATATCAAAGATGGCTTGTTCGGCAAGGTCGTCGACGGTGATGACGTCACGTTCGGCAAGCTTGTAGGCCCATGCTTGAGTCATGCCTTCAAGGTTTAGAAGCTCTTGGCTTGGCTCTTTAATATTTTGTTGTTTGGCCAATTCATCGGCAATTACCGCCTCTTTGGCACGTTCTTGGATTGCGTCGATGGCGTCATCATCTAGCCCATCGATATCATAAAAAGTCTCAGCAGGGACATACGCAACTTCTTCAAGTGAGGTAAATCCAATATCCACCAAGGCTTGTGCCAAATCTTCATCGACTTCAAGACGTGTGTAGAATAGGTCGCGATACACTTTGGTTTCTGATTCTTGTTGTGCATTGTACTCGTCTTCGAGCATCATGTTAAGACGATAGCCTGTTAATTCTGATGCAAGGCGCACATTTTGACCTTGTGAGCCAATCGCACGGGCCAACTGATCGTTAGTGGCAAAGATGATATCTGCAGTTTTGGTATCTTCATCAAGAATAATACGATCAACATCCGCAGGTTCCAAAGCGCTAATAATGTACTGCACCGCATCATCCGACCATACCACTACGTCGATACGCTCGCCTTCAAGCTCTTGTTGTACTGCTTGGATACGGGTGCCACGCATACCAATACAAGCACCGACAGGGTCGATACGATGATCATTGGTTTTGACTGAAATCTTAGCACGTAAGCCAGGTTGACGCGCAACATCACGAATTTCAATGATTTGCTCAGCAATCTCTGGTACTTCTTTTTGCATCAGTGCCGTCAGCATTTGTGGTGAGGTACGAGACAATACGAGCTGAGCACCACGGTTATCGCGATTGACTTGTTCTAAAATCGCATTGATACGACCTTTGATGCGTAGCTGCTCACGGGGCAACATTTTATCGCGTGGTAGATAGCCTTCGACATTATCGCCCAAATCAATGATGTAACCATCGCGCGCCGGTTTTTTGACTTCACCCGTAATCATCTCGCCGATACGATGTTCAAACGCATCTGCCACCAGTGAGCGTTCAGCTTCACGGATTTTTTGAATGATGACTTGTTTAGCTTGGGTAGCGGCAATACGACCAAATTCAATGGATTCGATTTGTTCTTCTTTGACGTCGCCGATTTTCCACTCGTTTTCATCCAAATCGCTAATTGCTAGCTGACAGGCAGGCATTTCATGATCTTCATCTGCCACTACTGTCCAATAACGGTAAGTGTCATAGTCGCCCGTTTTGCGATTAATATGCACGCGCACGGCAACTTCAGGCTGCTCACTATAAACTTTCTTTTTGGTCGATACCACCAAGGCTTGCTCAATCGCTTCAAAAATATCTTCAGGATTTAAGCCTTTTTCATTACTGACGGTTTCAACGACCGTTAAAATTTCTCGATTCATGTAATCACCTATAATTTAAGTCATTCTAGACTTTATTCTTTAAAATCTTGCTTTTAGCTAGAAGAAAGTTAGCTAGAAGACATAGCGTAAAAAAGGCGTTAACCCCAAATTTAAAAGCTAAAATTGGTAGACCAAATTGGCTTTATCAATATTATCAAGCTCGATGGTTAAAAGTTGGTCATTGACTTGATCATTTTCAGTTTTGACCGTCAACTGGCGCTCGTCAATATTGACCAATTCGCCTGTGACTTTACGGCGCTTATCACTACCTTGTCCAATCGCATGAATCAATCGTAAGCTGAGGGTTTGCCCCACATAGTCATGCAGCTGCTCAGCAGAAAAAAACGCGCGGTCTAAACCGGGCGAAGACACCTCAAGTAGATACTCGCCTGCAATCGGGTCGTGCAAGTCCAACACACCACCGACTTGGTGGGTGACCGCAGCACAGTCTTCAATAGTGACTTGTTTGCCTTCGGCACGGTCTTCAGGTAGGGCTTCAATATAAATACGAAGAAGAGAGCGTCGACCTTGTGGTACAAATTCAATACCCCACAAGCTCACATCACAGGCAGTTACTGCTGGCTCAATGATTTGGGTCAGTTCAGCAACTTTCGTTGATAGTTTCATGATATCCTTTAGAGTTGATTATTAACATCTTTGTTGATTTTAAAAATTGGCACATTACTAAAACGCAACCGCTAATTTAGCAAAACTTAAGTTTTTTCGAAACCAACAGATACAAAAAAACCCACAAACTAATTGGTGGGCTTTTAAATCAATAAAAGTGTGTCTAAATTGATTTTTCTAGTAATGATACCAAAGCAATGCTACTAGAAAAGTGGTAGCGGGGGCTGGATTTGAACCAACGACCTTCGGGTTATGAGCCCGACGAGCTACCAGACTGCTCCACCCCGCAACAATTTAGAGAGCGTATTATAGAGTGAGATATTAACCTTGTCAACAGTTATTTAAAATTAATTTAGTTGGTGCGAATGGAGGGACTCGAACCCTCACACCTTGCGGCACTACCACCTCAAGGTAGCGTGTCTACCAATTCCACCACAATCGCAAAAAAC
>NZ_DAMALV010000006.1:0-119747 GCF_032069585.1 Moraxella sp. CTOTU48268 | reverse complement strand
CACCAAACCCTAAAAACGATTCGCGATTTTATCCGTTTTGGGGTCAGTAAATTACGCGAGCATGATGTGGTAGTGGCGCAAGGTACCACAGATGAGTTTGCTGAAGCTTCTGCCATTGTGCTACAAACCTTGTCGCTTGATTGGTCTGCCGATGAGCAAATTTTAGATTGCCGCCTGACCAATAGCGAAAAATCAGAAGTATTGACATTGTTGCAGCGCCGTATCGTTGAACGTAAGCCTTTAAGTTATTTAATTAATTTATCTTATTTTTGCGATTTGCCATTTTATGTGGATGAGCGGGTATTGATTCCACGCTCGCCAATTGCTGAGCTGATTCGCCAGCAGTTTTATCCGTATTTTGAACCGAATGATTTGGTTGAAAAAATCAGTGGCACTACTAATGACAAAAAATTTCATGACCACGGATTGTATGATAAACAGTTAGCACAGCCAGAACGTATGCTGGACTTGTGTACAGGGTCAGGCTGTATTGCCATTGCCTTGGCAAGCCGTTTCCCTGATGCAATGATCGATGCCAGTGATATCGACAAGAACGCCCTAGAAGTGGCAGCGGTTAATGTGGAACATCACCACATGAACCATCAAGTCAATTTGATTGAGTCAAACTTATTTGAAAAAGTGCCTGCAGAAAATCAATATGATTTGATTGTGACCAATCCGCCGTATGTCGATGCGGCAACGATGGCAGATTTACCACCCGAGTTCTTGCATGAGCCAGACCACGCGTTGGCAGCAGGACAAGATGGCTTGGATTTGGTGCATCATATCTTATACAACGCCCCAGATTATCTGACTCGTGACGGCTTGCTGGTGTGCGAGGTGGGAGATAGTGAATGGGCACTGCGCCAAGCCTATCCTGAAATTCAGTTTGATTGGTTAACCTTTGCACATGGCGGGCATGGGATTTTTGCCATGGATTATGATGAATTGATGGAAAATCGGGCATATTTTGAGCAGTATGTGAGCGCTTCTTAAGTAAGCGGTTGTTTGGGGTTGCTATCTTTAACTTGTTGATTGGGCTTGTTGATTTAATAAGTTGGATAACGTCTAAAAAAACCAATATATGAACAGGGTGCAACAAACCTATTATTTGATTTGTAAGTATTGATGAAAAATTAAGCGGAGCGTAAATGGCAGGCAATACCATCGGGCAAGTTTTTACCGTCACCACCTGTGGCGAATCACATGGCGCAGGACTTATGGCAATCGTTGACGGTGTGCCACCAGGGTTGCCTTTAACCGAAGCAGATTTGCAAGTGGACCTGGATCGTCGTAAGCCGGGCACCTCAAAATTTGCGACCCAGCGCCGTGAAGACGATGCAGTTGAAATTATCTCTGGCGTGTTTGAGGGTAAAACGACAGGCACTTCTATTGGGCTTTTGATTCGCAATACCAACCAAAAATCCAAAGATTATAGCGATATTAAAGACACCTTTCGTCCCAACCATGCCGATTATACTTATAGCATGAAATATGGGTTTCGCGATTATCGTGGCGGTGGTCGCTCATCAGCGCGCGAAACAGCAATGCGAGTGGCAGCGGGCGCGATTGCCAAGAAATATTTGAAACAACGGCTGGGGGTAGAAGTCCGCGGTTATGTGACCCAAATTGGTGATGTGATTGCCAAACAGATACCTGAAGATACGATTGATTGGGAATTTGTCAACAGTAACCCATTTTTTTGTGCGGATATAGATGCTTTGCCAAAGTTTGAGCAGCTAATTACCCAATGCCGTGAGCAAGGGACAAGTTGTGGCGCAAAGCTTACCATATTGGCATCGGGTGTGCCTGTGGGATTGGGTGAGCCTGTGTTTGACAGGCTTGATGCGGATATTGCGCATGCGATGATGAGCATCAATGCAGTCAAAGGCGTTGAAATTGGCGATGGCATGGCAGTGGCGGGACAGTTTGGGCATGAATCTCGCGACGAGTTAACCTTGCACGGCTTTAACGCCAACCATGCCGGGGGAATTTTAGGGGGAATTTCATCGGGTCAGACGATTGTAGTGAGTATTGCGCTAAAACCTACTGCCAGTATCACCACCCCGGGTCAAAGTATTGATATTCACGGCAATGCAGTAGAGATGCTAACCAAAGGGCGGCATGATCCTTGTGTCGGCGTGCGCGCTACACCCATAGCAGAAGCCATGCTTGCCATTGTGCTGTTAGACCATTATCTGCGTCATCGTGGGCAAAACGCAGATGTTACTGTGCCGCTTACCCCGATTGGGTAATTTTTTAATAGGGGTATTTGGTTGCCATAAGGTTGCCACAATGCGTTGCCCCATTCAACTTGAGTTAACATTGGTATGACTGTACCTGACCTTACCCTTGATGAGCAGCAGTACGATGCCTGGCAAAGCGAAATACTGGCGCAGATGGGTGTTACGCGTTGGGTGCGCCAAGATTGCCCTGTCAAAACGTTTGCTAATCTAGAAGATTTTGAGGTTGTTTCTTCCTATCAAGCGGTTGAGACCCTTGCTGCCATGCCGCAGCAGTTGCAACCCGCTCAAACTGGGTTAACTAGCGAACTTGTGCCCATTGATACAACGCCAGACATCAATCATCCTGTTATTGCAGATGATGCCGTTGAGAGCGCAGTAGAATTACCCCCAGCGAGTCCGGTAAATTTTCACCCCTATGATTTACCTTTACCCAACGATTCATCTTTACTGCATGATTCATCTTTACCCCATCATTCACCTTTAAAAGTTGACCCGGCGCCAAATAGTGATGCCGGGCAGAATGATGAGCTGTTCAATAATGAACAGCTCAATGATGAATTGCTCACTGCCAGTTTTGATGTGCAGGCAATAGTCGTGGGTGAGTGGACACTGGTGGTAGACAGTCGTTTTTTGCAGACAGACAGCCGCCAACACCAGTTATGGCAACAAATCATCAGTGGGTTAAAAGCGTCAGTGCATTTTTTTAACTTTCCTTTGCTCACCGATAGCCAGCATTTACCCAAAGCCACGGTGCAATTAATGAGCAGCTACCCGATGGCAGTTGCAGGGTTTTCGGGATTTTTATACCGTATCAATCAAGGCAATCCTAAGGTGGGGGCATTAACGCCATTGCCTGACTGTCTAGATGAACAACCGATACAGCGTCTGCCATATCTGGTAGATATGCTCGATGATTATCGCCTAAAACGCCAACTTTGGCAGTTGCTAGCCAGTTGAGCGCAACAAGCCACCGATTGATGATTCATCTTTATGATTCATCGACTAGCTATATTGTGGTAAAGTATTTTTTATTTCATTTCATACGATAACATTTCACACGATAAAAAGGAACGTGCTATGAGTGTCAGCTTTGATCAACGTGTTGCTAACTTTTGTGCAGGACCAGCGTCTATGCCGACTGCGGTGCTGCAAAAAGCGCAAGCCGAATTGTTAAATTGGCATGGCTCAGGCATGTCAGTGATGGAGATGAGCCACCGTAGCAGTGAATTTGTGGGCATTGCCTCAAAAGCCGAGCAGGATTTGCGCAAGCTGATGAACATTCCTAACAATTATAAAGTGCTATTTTTGCAAGGTGGCGCAAGCTTGCAGTTTTCAGCCATTCCATTGAATTTACTCAAAGGGGAAGCTGATTATTTAGACACCGGCATTTGGTCTAAAAAAGCTATTAGCGAAGCCAAACGCTATGAGCAAGCAGGGCTAGGCAAAATCAATGTCGTCGCTTCTGCCAAAGACAGCAACTATACCACTGTGCCCCCACGTGATAGCTGGCAACTTAATGACAACGCCGATTATTTCCATTATTGCCCCAACGAGACCATTAATGGTTTGGCGATGTTTGATGTGCCAGCGGTCAATGTACCCATCGTGGCGGATATGTCATCTTGCATCCTATCTAGCCCAATAGATGTCTCAAAATTTGGACTGATTTATGCAGGTGCGCAAAAAAATATTGGTCCTGCGGGTTTGACGCTTGTGATTGTCCGTGATGATTTGATCGGTCATGCCAACTTGGTTTGCCCAAGTATCTTGGACTATAAAAACCAAGCCGACAATGATTCGATGGTCAATACCCCAGCAACTTTTTCTTGGTATTTGGCAGGTTTGGTGTTTGAATGGTTGCTTGAGCAAGGGGGCGTCGAGGCAATCTATCAACAAAATCTGTTAAAAGCGCAAAAACTGTATGAATTTATCGACCAAAGCGATTTTTACCAAAACCCTGTCAACAAAGACAACCGCTCAATCATGAATGTACCCTTCACTTTGGCAGATAGTCAACTTGATAAAACCTTTTTAGCTAAAGCCGACGAAGCAGGGTTTTTGAATCTTAAAGGGCACCGTACAGTGGGCGGCATGCGCGCTAGTATTTATAACGCGATTGATTTGGCGACCATTGAAAAGTTAATCAAATTTATGCAGCAGTTTGAACAAACTAGCGTATAAAAAGGTTTAACAATCATGCTACATTAAGACTTAACAGCTAAAATGCTTGTTAAGTCTTTTTTATAGTTAGCGGGTGTGGGGCGTATGAGGGATAGCAGCTAGCAATACCAAGGTTTTTGAAAAATAGGTGAAGGGGTCAGGGGGATGCAAGTGAAAAAAGACAGGATGATAAAACCAGCCCACTGGATGAGGGCAGTCACTCGCCAGACATTCGGCAAAAAATGCTGGGTGCTGGGCTTATTAGTGGTTGCATCCGCTGCCAATACCGCTATCATCACGGGTACGTCTATCGCTCACAACAGCACCGCACAATTTGCCCATGTCTCTCATTTACCCTATGCCAATCCCAACGCACCCAAAGGCGGTGTGTTAAGCCTATCTGCCATCGGCACCTTTGATAGTATTAATAAATGGATTGATGTCGGTACACCTGTGACCGGCACCGATTATTTGTTTGAAAGTTTGATGACAGGCTCGCTTTCTGAAGCGTTTGTGCAGTACCCACTACTGGCAGATAAAGTCACGTATGACCCAGATGACCCAAGCTGGGTTATCTATCACATCAACCCCAAAGCCTATTTTTGGGATGGCACGCCTGTGACGGCGCAAGATGTCAAAGCCAGTATGGATGCACTGCTGACAAAAGGCGTGATGAGTATGCGTAGCTATCTATCCGATGTCAAACAAACCCAAGTGATAGATCGACAAACCGTCAAATTTATTTTTAAATCCAAAGACAACCAAGAAATCAAATTGACCGTCGCGCAAATGCCGATTTGGTCAAAAAAATCGATTGATGGCTATTTTGATAAAGTCGGACTGACGCCACTGATGGGCAGTGGCGCGTATAAAATCGGCACAATCGATGCAGGACGCGCCATTACCTATGTGCGTGACCCCAATTATTGGGGTGCCAAACCTGACGCAGGCGTGGTGGTGAATGTCGGGCGTTATAATTTTGACCAAATTAAGTATGTATATTATCAAAACCCCGAAGTGGCATTTGAAGGCTTTAAATCCGGCGAATATTTTTTCCGTGCCGAAAACAAAGCGCGGACATGGTCGACGGGTTATAACTTTCCTGCCGTCAAAGCAGGCATGATCACCAAAGCGCAAATCGCCAATAACAACCCCGTACCGATGCAAGCGATTGTGATGAATTTGCGCCGCCCGATTTTTCAAGACATTCGGGTGCGCCAAGCGATGACACTGGCGTATGATTTTGAATGGCTTAATAAAACCATGTTTTATGGCCAATATGAACGCTTGCAAAGCTTTTTTCATGGGTCAGCGCTTGCCGCAACCGGCACGCCAACGCCACAAGAGCTGGCGGTTATCAATCCGCTATTATCTGACCTTGAGCCTATTCAAAGACAGGCTGTTTTAAGCGATTGGCAAGCCCCCAAATCAACTGGCGATGGATTTAATCGAGACAATTTATTAAAAGCGCGTGAATTGCTGCTACAAGCGGGTTTCAAATACCAAAATATGAAGCTGTATCAGCCCAATGGTCAGCCCGCCAAAATCGAATTTTTATCCGCTGACGAAAAAAACGCGCGCATTGTGTTGCCGTTTTTACGTAACCTGCAACGACTCGGGTTTGATGCCAGCTTTCGCCAAGCCGATGTTCCCCAGTACTTAGAGCGCACTCGCAGATACGACTACGACATGATTATCGATATGTTTGCCCAAAGTTTGTCACCTGGCGCCGAGCAAACCTATATGTGGGGCTCACAAGCCGCAGACGAAAAAGGCAACCAAAACTCAGCGGGTATCAAAAACAAAGCCATTGATGCGGTGATTGCCAAACTCATAGTGTCGAAGAATCGTGACGATATTGTGCTATACAGCAAAGTATTAGACCGTCTGCTACGCGCGGGCTATTATGTCGTGCCGACTTATGGCAAGCATACTGACAATGTGGCGTATTGGAAATTTTATGAGCATGGGCCGCTGCCAAGCAATGCCATCGGTATCGATTATTGGTGGGCGAACAAAGACAAACAAGCACAAGTCATGCAGTATTTAGGAAAATAATAAGGAATAAAACAATGCTAAAAATCCACCCAATCCCGGCCTTCACTGACAACTATATTTGGGCGATTATCAATGATGAAACACAAGAAGTGATTATTGTTGATGCTGGCGATGCTGAGCCTGTTGTAGAGTTTGTAAACCGTGAAAATCTAACCATCACCCAAATATGGGTAACCCATCATCACAGCGACCACATCGGCGGCGTAACAGCATTGGCAAATGCGTTTCCAAACGCACAGATTTTTGCGCATGCCAATATTCACCCGTTAATCAATGCCAACAATCTAATCGCTATGGCTGAAGGGCGCGAATTAACCGCTTGGGGCAGTCCTGTGCAGGTGTGGCAGGTGGCAGGGCATACCGAAAATCATTTAGCGTATTTAGTGACGCTTGATAACCGTCTGCATATTTTTTGTGGAGATACGCTATTTCGCGCAGGTTGTGGCCGTGTTTTCACCGGCACGATTGAGACGTTGTTTGAAAGCTTTGACCGTTTTGCGCAGTTACATGACGATGAAACGCTATTTTATCCTGCCCATGAATATACGCTATCAAATCTAAAATTTGTTCAGTTTATTGAGCCACACAATCCAGCCATTGCACAGGCAATAGCGCATGACAGTGAGTTACGTCAACAAAATACGCCAACCTTGCCAACCTCGTTAGCCGATGAAAAAGCCATCAATCCATTTATACGTGCAGTGATTGCACCCAGTGATGAAATGATAAACACCGTACAAACGCAGACAGGAATTGAAGACGACAGTCCGTTTGAGATATTTAAAGCCTTACGCCAACTAAAAAATAACTTTTAAGGGCAACAATCAACGCTAACTATTAAGGTAAGGCTAATAATGAGGGATAACCATGGGCAAATATATTCTTAAACGGCTGTTGTTAATCATCCCCACCTTGTTTTTGATTCTGCTCACCAATTTCACCATTGTCCAATCGGCGCCTGGCGGTCCTGTCGAGCAAAAAATATCCCAAATTGAAGCAGAACAAAAACAGGGCGCCACCCAAACCCAACTGTCGACGACCACTTATCAAGGCAGTCGGGGCTTATCGCCAGATATGGTCGAGGCTATCAAAAAACAATACGGCTTTGATAAATCCGCGCCCGAGCGATTTCGGCTCATGTTGACAAGCTATGCCAAGGGCGATTTTGGTACCTCATTTTTTAAAGGAAAACCTGTGTCACAGCTGATTTTGGATAAAATGCCCGTGTCGATTTCGCTAGGGCTTTGGAGTACGCTACTGATTTATTTAATCGCTGTGCCGCTTGGGATTGCCAAAGCCAGACGCCATAATTCACTGATGGATAAAACCACCGCGTTACTGCTTGCGGTGAGTTATGCCGTGCCTGTGTTTGTGTTGGCGGTGGTGTTACTGGTGATGTTGGCAGGGGGGAGTTATTGGCAGATTTTTCCGCTGCAAGGCTTGGTGAGTGAGAATTTTGATAAGCTGTCCACGTTTGGCAAAATCAAAGATTATTTTTGGCATTTGGCATTACCCATCACCGCAAGCACGATTGGCGGGTTTGCGGGACTCGCGTATTTGACCAAGTTTAGTTTTATGGAAGAATTGAACAAACAATACGTGCTGACGGCTCGCAGTAAAGGGTTAAGCGAAAAAAAAGTGCTATACGGTCATGTATTTCGCAATGCGATGATGATTATTATTGCAGGCTTGCCATCGGCGATTGTGGGGATATTTTTTACGGGCAATTTTTTGATTGAAGTAATTTTTAATTTGGATGGTTTGGGACGACTAGGGTTTGAAGCGATTGGGCAACGCGATTATCCGGTGATTTTTGGCACGTTGTTTATTTTTACCTTGATGGGGTTGATTTTGCAGTTGATAAGTGATGTGACTTATCATCTGATTGATCCCCGTATTGATTTTGAGGGTCGCTAATGCTGATAAAACATCCTGTTTGGCAAGCCCGAATTCACCGCTTTCGGCGTAATCGGTTGGGATTTTTTTCGCTCATCATGTTTAGCCTGATTTTCCTTGCCTGTATGGGGGCAAACCTTATCGCCAATGACAAGCCGATACTGGTCAATTACCAAAATCAGTGGTATTTTCCCATCGTCAAGTCTTACCCCGAAACCACCTTTGGCGGTGTGTTCGAAACCGAAACCAACTACCAAGACCCTGTGGTGAAAGACCTAATCAACCAACATGGCTATATGATTGAGCCTATGATACCGTTTGCCGACCAAACGCCAAGTGTGAGTCGTGATGTGCCGTTTCCTGCGCCGCCAAATAGCGAGAACTGGTTCGGTACCGACGACCAAGGTCGAGATGTTCTGGCAAGGGTATTGTATGGCTTGCGTGTATCGCTATTATTTGGGTTGGCGTTGACGGTGGCAGGGTCAATCATTGGCATTGCAATAGGGGCGGTGCAAGGGTATTTTGGCGGCTGGACAGATTTGGTGGGTCAGCGGTTGATGGAAGTGTGGGGTGGTCTACCACAGCTGTTTATGATTATTATTTTGGTCAGTCTTTTTAGCCCAAGCGTGTTTGTGTTGTTTGGCTTGATGCTGCTCTTTGGCTGGATGGGGCTCGTTGGTCTGGTGCGTGCTGAGTTTTTGCGAGCGAGAAATTTTGATTATGTGCGGTCGGCAAAAGCGATGGGGGTGTCAAATGCCAAGATTATGTTTCGCCATATTTTGCCCAACGCCATGTCGTCGAGCCTGTCGCAGTTGCCGTTTATTTTGACGGCGAATATCACGGCACTCACCACGCTCGATTATTTGGGCTATGGCTTGCCTGCGGGGTCGCCGTCTTTGGGGGAGCTAATCTCACAGGGAAAAGATAATTTGGATTCACCGTGGCTCGCTTTGGCAGGGTTTTTTAGTTTGACAATTGTGTTGTCGCTGCTGATTTTTATTGGGGAAGCGCTGCGAGATGCGTTTGACCCAAGGCAGTCTTGAATTAACTAAAATTCAATGCAGCAATCAACCCAAAATGCTGAGTAAACGGAATAAAATCCCTATCGCAAAATAACAGGGGTAATTGATGTTCAACGCAAAAACTAGCAATCATCACATCATTGGATTTACGAATGGTAATGCCTTGCTTGCGTAATTGGCGGTAATAATCAGCGTATTTAATCGCATTTTGTTGGTTTAAAATATCGTAACATAATAAACTATCAAGGGCATTTTTGGCTTGATTGTAGTCTGTATCAAGGCGAAAACCTTGCAAGATTTCCATCAAAATCACATCAAAAATCGCCACATTACTTGCCTCAAGTTGCGTGTCCAAAAAATCGGTGTGAGGTGTTGAATGACCGTTAAAATAGTCTATCCAAACGCTAGTATCAGCGATGATAGGCAAGCTCACCCTTCAACACCTGTTTTACGCATTTCGGCTAAGTCGCCTTCCCAATGCAGTTTGCCCCGTAAGTCACGGATTTTTTGTTGTTGGCTTTTTTGCAAGAGTAGCTTTAGCCCTTGTTCGACGGCTTCTTTTTTAGTTTTAATGCCTGTGGCTTGTAGGGTCTGTTGCATTAGATTGTCATCTATTATGATGTTAGTTCGCATATCATTTCGCCTTTGTGTATGATTCTTTGATATTATACACATTTTAATAAATAGTTAAAAGGATAAAAATATGAGTTCAGGTTTTGTGGCAGGGACGCTCGTGCATACGGATAAAAGTTCGACCATTCGAGGAAATGATAAATGAGTGAGTTACTCAAGGTCAAAAACCTAACCATTAAATCCGCCACCCAAACGCTGGTCGATAACCTATCTTACACCCTCCACACAGGCGAAACCCTCGCCATTGTCGGCGAATCGGGCTCTGGTAAATCCCTCTCAAGCCTTGCTTTACTCGGACTGCTGCCAAATAGCCTAAGTATCACAGGACAAGTCCATCTAACCGACAGCCAAACCGACCAAGCAATCAGATTACCGATTGAAAAAAATAGCCTAAGCAAAGATAATCAAAACGTCTTTCGCCAAATCCGTGGCAAACGCATCGGCATGATTTTCCAAGAGCCCATGACCGCCTTAAACCCCTTGCACACGGTGAGCAAACAAATCGCCGAATCGCTTGCTATGGCTGGCGTGGCAAAAAAACACTGGCGACAGCGTACCATTGACCTACTTACTCAAGTCAATATTGCCAACCCTGAAAGCAAACTTGCCCGCTATCCGCACGAGCTCTCGGGTGGCCAACGACAACGTATCATGATAGCGATGGCACTGGCGCAAAACCCTGACATTATTATCGCAGACGAGCCAACCACCGCCCTAGATGTGACTTTACGCCATGAGATTTTGGGCTTGCTCAACCGCCTAAAAAATGAACGTGGCATGGCGATGATTTTGATTAGCCATGATTTAAACCTTGTCAAACGCTACAGCGACAATCTTATCGTCATGCAACAAGGCAAGGTCATGGAGCAGGGGGAGACTCAAGCAATTTTTGACCAGCCGCAGCAGGATTATACTCGCTCATTGATTTATCAAGATTTTGGACAAAGTTTGCCCATCATTGACAATTTACCCAGCGTTTTGGAAGTTAAAGCGTTAACCATTGCTTTCCCCCAAAAAAACAATATATTAGGTCAAACCACCCAATGGTTTGAGGCGGTCAAAGGGTTAAACTTAACCCTTACGCAAGGTCAATCCTTGGGTATAGTGGGCGAGTCTGGTTCTGGCAAAACTACCACGGCTTTGGCACTCATCAAATTATTGGCGAATGCTGCCAAGGTGCAAGGTCAGATTTTGCTGTCAGCCAATGCTCACATGACGGACGTTTTAGCGTTGTCGAATAAAGCCTTTTTGCCGTATCGCTCGGATATTCAAATGGTATTTCAAGACCCTTATGCCAGTATCAATCCACGGTTTAGTGTGTTTGAGATAATTGAAGAAGGGCTAACTATTCAAGGTATGGCAAAAACGGAGCGTGAAAAAGCGGTATTAGCGGCCTTAGACACGGTGCGGTTGCCACGAGATTTTATCAGCCGTTATCCGCATGAGCTTTCAGGCGGCCAGCGTCAGCGGGTGGCACTTGCGCGGGCATTGGTAATGAAACCCAAAATTTTGTTACTCGATGAGCCTACATCGGCGCTTGATAGCAGCACCCAAGTGGCAATGGTGAAGTTATTGCGAGATATTCAAGCAAAATTTGGTTTAAGCTATATTTTTATCAGCCATGATTTGCAGGTGGTTAAGGCATTGTGCCAAACGATACTGGTATTGAAAAATGGCGAAACACAAGCGTATGATACGACAGACAATATCTTCACCCAACCACAAAATCAGTATGTGACTGCCCTAATTGCGCACAGCGGTGAAAACTAGCGGGTTTGCTGTCAAAACATTAGAAAGTTAACAATTATCATGAACCACGTTGTTACGTAAGTTTGCTTGGTTATAGCCAATTTACCCTAGTGACTTTATTACAAGCACTTATAAAGCGACTTGATTACATGCAATTAACGACAGCCCCTTTAGCAATTGTTAAAAATTAACCATGCCAAATTCCATCATTACCGAAGACAAAAAGCCACAGCATGACCTATTTGCTATCGCTGCCTTGACCCCCGCGCAAACCAAATATTTGCCAATCGTGGTGGCAATCGCTTTGTTTATGCAAATTTTAGACTCAACGGTGCTCAATACCGCTTTGCCTGCGATGGCGCATGATTTGAATCAGCCTGCGTTATCAATGCAGTGGACAGTAATTAGCTATGCGCTTACTTTGGCAATTTTTACCCCGATTAGTGGTTTTATTGCCGATAAGTATGGTACTAAGACCACCTTTATGGTGGCGATTGGCGTGTTTACTGCAGGCTCGATGATGTGTGCGGTGTCACCAACGCTCAATAGCCTAATTTTTTCTCGCGTGGTGCAAGGATTGGGCGGTGCGATGCTGATGCCTGTGGGCAAGTTGACGCTGATTAAAAGCTATCCACGAGAACGTATGCTATCGGTAATGAATTATGCGGTGATGCCTGCAATGATTGCGCCAGTGATTGGACCTTTGGTCGGGGGGTATTTGGTGGAGCTTGCAAGCTGGCATTGGATTTTTTTGATTAATATTCCCATGGGGGTGTTGGGGATGTGGGCAGGGTGGAAACTGATGCCCAACTATCTACAGCGCAATCCCAGCATGGATTTGCTTGGATTTTTGCTGTTTGGTGGCGCGATGGCAAGCTTTACCTTTGCGCTCGAGTTTGCCAATAACATTCATGCCGATAATCTGGCTTCAGCGGTTTTTCCGGTGATGGTTGCTTTATTGGCGATTATGCTGCTTATTGGCTATTATTATCACGCCAAATACTCAGAATCGCGTAATGGACAACAACCACTATTTGGCTTGGATTTGTTTCAAGTGCGTACCTTTCGCGTGGGCATTGTTGGCAATTTGCTGACCCGTTTGGGGATGAGTGCGATTCCTTTTCTACTGCCGCTACTGCTGCAAGTGGTGCAGGGCTATTCGCCGTCACAAGCGGGTTGGATGTTGGCACCGATTGCGGTGGGCGCGCTGTTGACCAAACCGCTGGTCACGCGTATTGTGAAGCAATTTGGCTATCGTAGAACATTGGCGGGCAATACCTTGTTGATTGGCGTTAATATCATGCTGCTATCACAACTCAATCAAACCACGCCGATTTGGCTAAGTGTGCCATTTTTGACTTTTATGGGGGCGTGTAATTCGCTACAATTTAGCACGATGAACACCATCAGTATTGCACGGCTTCGCCCAAGTCAAACCAGCAGTGGCAATAGTTTATTGTCGGTTAACCAACAATTGGCGATTAGTTTTGGGATTGGCTTTGGGGCGATGCTGCTACATTTAATGACGCCCGCTCGCGCCTCGCTGGCACAGACGCAAACCGCGTTTTCATACAGTTTTATCATTTTGGGTATCATGACGATTTTATCTGGGCTGTATTTTTTGCGGTTGCACCGATTTGATGGCAAGGGGTTATATCAGTAGTTACCCTTATACTCTTGCCTATATTGTTGATACCACGTTGTCGATACTATATTGTCATTGTTGATATAGGTTATCTAGCCATACCGATGGGTAGCGTGGTGATTTATTTCACTCAATTTTATGATAATTTTAATCCTTTAACCCGATTGCCCTAATTGCTATGGCCGTAATCGTTTTGGAAACCCTATGCTCTCCAATGCTTTTTCAATGATAATTGATACCCGTTGGTGTCTTGATGAACTGCTAAAAGATGGCATCATTGACCAACGTGATTATAATTTGGTGATGACCCATAACCGCAAAACCTTGCATCCCTTGCAAGTGATTGCAGGCTTTCATCTAGTCGATAAGACTACGCACATGGCGCTCACTCTTGACCAGCTCAATCGCTGGTTGGCACAAAAAGCCGGCGTTGATTATGTACGTATTGACCCACTGAAAACCGATGTGCCCTCAGTGACATCGATTATGTCATTTGAATATGCGCGCTCGCAGCACATTTTGCCAGTCGCCGTCACCCAAAATACAGTGGAAATCGGCACTGACCAGCCATTTTATCAAGATTGGCAGCTCAATATTGCGCATATCGTGTCGCCCAAAAAAATCAAAACCGTATTAATCAGTCCTGAGCAAATCAACCGCTATCGCCAAGAATTTTATCAAGTCACCAAAGCCATTGCGGGGGCAAACCATCAGCAAAAACGCGCGGATGCCGATATCACCAATGTCGAAGCGTTATTACAACTGGGCAATGCCGCCAATATTGAAAATCCCGATGCCAATGACCAACACATCGTCAAAATTGTTGATTGGCTATTACAGTACGCTTTTGACCAGCGTGCCAGTGATATTCACTTAGAGCCGCGCCGAGATAAAAGCAACGTGCGTTTTCGTATCGATGGTATTTTGCATACCGTTTATCAAATGCCGACTGGGATTATGACCGCCGTGGTGGCTCGGATAAAAATTTTAGCAAGACTCAATGTCGCTGAAAAACGTAAACCGCAAGACGGACGGCTCAAAACCCGTACCCCCAAAGGTCAAGAAACCGAGCTGCGGTTATCGACGCTCCCCACTGCGTTTGGGGAAAAATTGGTGATGCGGGTATTTGACCCCGAGGTGCTGGTGCGCTCTTTTGAACAGTTGGGACTGACAGGGCGGGATTTGCAAAAATGGGATGACATGACCCGTAAAGCCAATGGCATTATTTTGGTCACAGGTCCGACAGGCTCAGGTAAAACCACGACGCTGTACAGTACCCTCAAAAAACTGGCGACAGAAGAAGTCAATGTCTGTACCATTGAAGACCCCATTGAGATGGTGGAGCCATCGTTTAACCAAATGCAAATTCAAAACAACATTGATTTGACCTTTGCTGACGGTATTCGCTCATTGATGCGTCAAGACCCTGATATCATCATGATTGGCGAGATTCGCGATACCGAAACCGCAGAAATGGCGGTACAAGCCTCGCTGACTGGGCACTTGGTGTTATCGACCTTACATACCAATGATGCACCCAGTTCGTTAACAAGGCTACATGATTTGGGCGTGGCGCCGTTTTTAACCTCAGCGACCATCTTGGGCATCATGGCACAGCGTTTGGTGCGTACCCTTTGCCCACATTGTAAATCCAATAAGCCCATGAATGACATTGAGCAGCAGACTTGGCAGGCGTTAGTCAGTCCTTGGAAAGCCGCCGCCCCAGATAGTATCAATCATGCCGTGGGCTGTGAACATTGCCGTAATACGGGTTATCTTGGGCGAGTGGGGTTGTATGAAATCATGGTACTCAGTAATGCGCTTAAAAAATTGATTAGCGAAGGCGCTGACTTGTCGCAAATCGCGCAAAAAGCCTACCAAGATGGGTTGCAGCCGTTAAGACTAGCAGGCGCGAAAAAGATTGCCGAAGGTATTACCACGTTTGAAGAAGTGATGAGAGTGGTGCCATTGACTTAGGCGGCTACCCATTATTTGAAAGACAACAAATAAAATTTGAAAAACAACAGGTAAAATTCAAAAATAATCGGCAACAAAAAAGCCTAAACGTAAAAGTTTAGGCTTAATCAATGGTGCCCGGGGCCGGACTTGAACCGGCACGCTCGTAAGAGCGAGGGATTTTAAATTCTTAGATAGTTAAATTCATGTGAAAACATGATAATTCATATCAATGCGTCAGGCTTCACAAAATCAGTATTTTCAAGGCTTACAAGGTTTTTTGGACTTCATATAAATTCATAAAAAATCATGTAACGACATATTTCAAGTATATTTTCAGTATATTTTTAGCCAATTTCGCTGATGAAAAGTATATTCAATATACTCCGATATACTGCAAATTAAGGGCAAAATTTCGGTTCTACGTCGGGATAATGATATCTATTTGAGTATAAAAAAAGCCAGCGTTTAGCTGGCTTTACGATAGTTGGCAGTACATTTGTAAGTCATGCGCTGTAAGAATCCATGTAAGACTCTCGCTTGGTAGAGTACGACGCTCCGGCATGGTTTAGAGTATTCCAGCTTGTCGCTGTCGTTGTCGCGCCAACTTTGCAGTGTGCGAGGCGATACGCCAATAAAAGCGGCGGCATACTCAGGTGTGAAATACTCGTCTGGACTGGCATGAGTGACGGCTGTTTTCATCAGTTCTTTTTCGTGGGCGGTGTAAGTTGCCCATTTCTTACGTGGTATCATGCCAGTTCTCCAAATAAGTCAGGTTGATTTTCTTCAATAGTCTTTTTTTGCTTGATGGCCATGGGCTTAGCTTCAACGGCGGGCGCATAGCTAATACCGTTCACATCCAAAGCTGATTGAAAGCCAAATTGGGAATCACTGCCTACAAATCCTTGCGGCTCCGCCTTCAAATGAAAATAGTATTTCTCATACAGTTCATTTAAAAACATATATGCCGGTACCGCACAGCCAACAAATTGACCTGTTTTGCAATGTTTGAGCATACCGATATAGTGTTGGCGTGGGTTCCGACAATATGAACTTTGGTGGTTCTCTATGCGGCAAGTTTCACTATAGATATCGTAAGGTTCAAAGCCTAAGTCTAGTATCTTCTTGAACATACCAAACGTGCTGTAAGTTCCACGAAAGACACTTGTTTTATAGCTTGTTGAGTCAAATGCTGATTTGATACCACTTGCTTCATACTCATAAAAATACTTTTTCCAAAACTGACCAGGGTTCTTTTCAAACTGTTTGGTGAAACTATCTTTTGCTCGCCAAAAATCGATTTCAACATTGCGATGATAGTCAATTGGCTCAATGACTTCGCCAAGCATGTTGTGAGTAGTGAAATAACCGTCAATCGCTATTCCTATATCCTCACGGTTCTCGTAGTGATTGCCGTTATAAATCCATGCAATGTTAGCTAGGATTTCGGCCTTGGTTGGTTTATTGCTCACGGCTTTCTCCTTATCCTTTTACCCATTAAAATGGGTGGCATAGGCAGCGCTTTGACTGCCTCTTTAAACTTTATTTCACACTTCACCGACTCATGATAGAGTCGGTGGTTGTTTTGGCGAATGCGTTTGGCAGTTCTTTTGTTCACGCCACACGCTCCGATTTTTCAACCGCATTGACCAATTCTTTTAGGTCATCAAGCGAGAGGGTAAGGGTTTTACTTGTCGCTCGTCGGTCTAAAAAGATTTTGGCTTTGCCTTTTTGCACTTGGTACCCATGATAGGATTGGGCGTAAAAGGCTTATTGCGTGGTTTTTTGGGCATGATTAATTTTTCGTACGGTGCGTCTTTGGCTTCTTCCAAGATGCTTATTTGTTTGACACCTTCATTAATTATGGCGTCATGGTCGGTATCCGTATCGATATCACTGGGATTAACGACCTTGGCACTTGGATTAGTGACTTCAGCACTTGGATTAATTAGGGTAGCTCCGTTGTTATCAGGGTAGCTAACATGGGGAGCTTGGGTATTAAGCTCCCCATCTTGCATATTTACAGGCGCTTCTTGGATATTAACGGCTACCGCATTTAATTCGTGGTCATCACGTGGCAAGTAATAGCCGTTTTCGTCTTGTTTGACGCCTTCAATCTTTGCCAATGTATTTTTGATGACAGTGGGGGATGAGCCAGTGGCATTGACTAGATCGTCGATTGTCATACTAATCATGCTGTCTTTTAAGGCTTCAGTGACTTTGCGGATGGTTTTCTTTTGTTGTGGGGTAAGTTTGGTTGTCATGGTTATCTCCAGTGCCACCGTTGCCAGTGGCACGTTTTTAGTTATTCAGTGGCTTGGTTGATAACGGTCTCAAGGATTTCGTTGAGCTCTTGCACGCGTTCATCACCTAGCTTGTCTTTGGCACCATAAATACGCTGGCGCATTTCTTGGGCATCATCTGCCGTTGACTGATTGATGTCATTTAGCAGCTCGTTGTAGATGATAGATGCGCGTTGCTCAGCCCAAGTGTTTTGCAAGATTGACAAGTCATCACCACATAGGTTCTCAGTGGCTTTGATTTGGGCAATGTCTTTCCCTAGCACCATCAATTCATCAAGCGTGGTGGCTGATTGGATTTCTTTGACCTTTGGATCAATGTCAAAGCATTCAGCCGCTTGCGCTTCCATCACTGGCTCAGCCTTTTTAGCTTTGATACGGTCTTTGATTGATGCGGTGCCGCCGTTTTTGGTTGGCGTAGGGGTCACGTCTTTAGGCTGTGCGTTGCGGTCTTGCAGTTCATCTTCGCTATATAAGCCTAAGACAACATCCGGGCAGTAGAGACGCGCCCAACGCTTCGCAGCAAGGTAGGCAAGTTGCTGGCGTGGGTCAGCAGTCCAAAGTGGTGAGTTACGCACCGTGCCAACTTGAGCCATTGACAGGTCAAGGACGGTTGGCTCGTCATCACCGCGCATGGTCGCTGATACCTTGACGCCTACATCCGCAGGGCTATCAGTCTTAGTTTTGACTTTTGACCAGTCGCCGTAGTATTCAAACTTCAAGCGACCAACGATAGGGGCTTTGCCATTGATGACAGCGATAATTAGCTGCGCTTCATATCCCAATACGCCATTCACAAGATGGGTTTTTTGCGCCACTGCATAAGGGTCAAACCCCCAGCGCAATGCTTGACCGACGATAGCGAAACAGTCGCCAACATTGCCCTGTAAATGCTTGGGCACGGTGCAAGCGCCGCTTGCCATGATTTGCGCCAGTCGATGGCATTGACCGAACAGGGTGTCATCAAGCGCGATTTGCATTGGGCTAAATGCGTCTGCTGTGGCTGGTGCGGTGATTGGGCTTGGGGTGGTTAAATCGTTCATGGTAATTCCTTATTACATTGGGTTGTTCAAGATTTGGTTAATATCACGTCGGCAACGGTTATAACCTTCGCTAAATGATTCGTTTTCGATGTACTCGATTATTCCACGAAGGTTAGTTAGGTCATGTTTGGTTGACTGCCCATAAAGTTCATCGCCATCTTGGTCAAGAATTACGCCTTCATCACTAACTTGAAATGCCAATAGCTGACCTAAAACTTCACGCTGTTCATTAAGGGGTAGCTTTCTATCTAATAAACTCATCATTTAATCCTCAATGTGCGACTGACTTCGCCAGTCTTGGTAAATTTGGCAAATTGCTCTGCCAGTTCTGGATAGGTTTTAAGACAGCCTTTTTTGTCAAAGGTTTCACGCCCTTTGCTTGCCTTGTAGGTCGCAACAAGTTCGCCATCGACCGCCAAGGATTCGTTAAATCCAATCAGGTTGATTAACTCGACTTGAGCTAACTCAAGGGCGGATTTGACAAGCTTTTCTTGGTCCTTTAGCTCAACATAGCGGTCAATGATGGCGATGTTGTCATAATCGTTAAACGCTAAATCAAGCGTGCTATCTGGAGTTGACGTTGCATATTTTTGCTTGGCATTGGCTAGAGTGGTGGGTGTTGGCTCAACTCTTGCTAATACATGATTGACCCAGAAGTTTTGAGCTTCATCAATCATGATTTCAAACAATTCGGCATCGAATTTGATGTTGTACTGGCGGTATTTGTTGCCCCCAAGTAGCAAGGCAAGGTCGCATTCATCGACGCCTGTAATGCCCATGTACCATTGACACTGCAAGTTATAGTTATCTGGCACTTGGTCCGATGCTTCATCACCCCATACATTTTTCATGTACTCAGATGCGGTTTTGACTTCAAGCAACTTGTTGGTGGTCAACTTGCCGTCTTTGAGTCGCACGTTGCCGCTAATGGCTGGATTGATAACAGCGCGGTCAGTGTTGGCTAGGGCAAAATCAAACTCAGGATGACGGATCATGTAATTGACCTTTTGCACTTTACAGTCATTACGCAGGGCGTATTCTTTGGCTACCACGTCCTCAAGGATTGTGCCCCAATAAGCCGCGTCGCTTTGAGCATCTGCCACCACGTCATTGATTTTGTCGTGGTATAGGTCATACGCGGTTTTGTAGGGGTTAAAGCCCATGATGGCTGAGATATCGCTGCCACCGATGCCACTTTGGCGTAAGCGTAGCCAATCTTCACGGCTTAGGTCTTTGGTGGGGATTGCCAAGGCTTGCTTGGCAGTATTTTGGATTGCTAAGTTGGTCATGGCTTAATCCTTATTTTGCTCGGCTTTTAGCTCAGCCTTGTGGTTTTCGATATTATCGGCTTCGGCTTTAGCCTGTGCGTCTAATCTACTTGGAATTGAATAAACAGCGATAATCACGAAGATTAAAGCAATAACGATGACCACCAGTTTTAACACTGACAGCCATGCTTTAAGGGGGTTGATTTTCATGCTCACCCCGCGACTGGATAAAGCTGATAGCCTTTTTGGTCGGCATCGGCTTCACTCATTTGCAGCACTTCTAAAAACCGTGGAGCGCCGCGGTTAACTTCACGTCTGACGATGTGTCCACGGGCTTCCATTTTGGTAGCGCCTTCGACTAATTCGGTCATCGGGATAGGGCAAGCATTGCTCACCCAAGTGATTTCAAATAGTTTCATCGTTGGCTCCTTAAGCTGCGTCATAATGGTCAGTCTCAATCTCTGCGCTTTCGATAAAGCGCGTGATGATTGATTTGATTTCGTCGATACGCGACATGTAGTTGATGCTGTCGCAGTCATAGCTATCTGCATAAGTGACTTTGAGTGCTGACACGCTTTCAACTTTGCCGTAATCATAAACGCGGCTGTGCCAGTGACCACGGCAGATTGACTCGTAGGGATGCTCAACCTCGGCGCTAAAGTTAAAACCAATCCATGCGCCGTTATCGCCGATTGCTAGATAAACAACGCCTTTTGCTTGGCTGCTGCTGATTTCAATTTCGTGGTCGCATTCGCTGTCCAAGCGAAGTGCTTGCTTTAAAAAGTCTAGTTGTGCCATAATTTGATTGCTCCTTTCTGAGTAAAGCCCTGTCACCGTCCAAAGTTGCAGGGCTTTTTTTTGTATAAAATTTGGTTGCCGTTCTCTGCACGGCTTGACAGGTTCCTAAGTTTTGATTGAATTTCGCGATAATCGGCTTATCGTGTTAAGTTAATCATAGTTTACTTTCGGTTTACTATTCTGTCAATGAAAAAGTTAATTATGATTTACTTATTTTGTAAACTAAATATAACTGGTTAACTTTAAGCAATAAAAAACCCGCATTTAAGCGGGTCAAATATTTGTAAGGAATTGTAAAAAGGATTGGCTAACCTTGAGCTTGATGTTTTTTTAAGTATGGGATAAACATTTATGTTTACATTATAAACAAAAACGTTTATAATATACTTAATTAAACAGCACAGAGAGGTGGTTATCAAACGCAATGACTTAATTCGCTACCTAGAGTCTTTAGGTGCGACGTTTAAAGAAGGTGGTAAACATACCAAGGTATCTTTAAACGGTAAGCAAAGTACGATTCCAAGACATACCGAGATAAAAGAAGGTTTGGTCAAGGCAATCAAAAAACAATTGGGCATACAGTAAACGAGTTGGGGGTAAGTCCCCCAATAAGCCTAATTATTAATCAGCGTTTGAGAGCACTCTTACTAGGATTTCAGACCACCAGGTCGCTCATCGTGCCTAGTCGATGAATTAAAGGAGAACCCTATGCAATATCCAGCAACTTTTTTGCAGGAAGATGGCGGATATATTGTAACTTTTCGTGATATTCCTGAAGCCTTAACCCAAGGCGATAGCTATGAAGAAGCACTTGAGATGGCGCAAGATGCTTTGGCAACTGCGATGGATTTTTATTTTGAAGATAACCGTCCAGTACCAATGCCAACCCAAGCGTTAGATGGTGAAGTTATGGTTAGTTTACCATTAAGTGTTTGGTCTAAAGTATTACTGCTTAATGAGATGTTAAATCAGCATGTCAGCCAAGTCGATTTAGCCCAACGTATGGGAATTAAACCACAGCAAGTAACCCGTATTGTTAACTTAGAACATGCGACAAAAATTGATACCCTAGTCGATGCGTTTAAGGCTTTAGGCAAAACCCCTGTGCTTTCTTTGGCATAAAATTATTAGTTACTTAATAAAAGCCCTGCGAATATGCAGGGTTTTTGATTTTTGGGAGTAGGGAAGGCAATAAAAACCCCACCGGGGTGGGTTGTGATTAGATAAGATTGTTAAGACGATGTAACGGAAGTATTTTGGATATGGGTTTCTATCATATCAATAGTGATATTCTCTAGTAATTCTACACGAGGTACGAGATTAATGGCAGTTTCCATGCGATAATTTTTATTATGCTTAATCAGATTCGCTTCTTCCTGAATATATTTGATACTTGACTGAAATTCTTTAATTTGTTCACTAGAGTATATTCCAGTAACTCGCGCCTTTATAGTGTTATGATTAAAATATCCACCAATATCAGCATTGGGATTGTTGTTTCCAAGGATTCTACTAAGTGATTCATAAAATACTGAAAGAGTAACCGCAAGTATAGACGGGTATTTGTCGACCGATAGATTACACATTGACTCGTAGAATTGACTAAGTTTTCTATTGTTTAGTTTGTTAATAGCATTAACAAGTTTTGAGTTCTTTGGTAAAGTTTTGATTTTTTTATTAGCGACTTTTGGTTTTGCCACTACTTGGGGTTTTTGACTGGATGTTTTTCGACTAGTTGCTGTCTTTTGAATAATTACTGATTTAGTATTGGGTTTTCTAGTGTTGATACCTGGATGATTAAATGGTTCATTTTCATCTAGAAAGTCAAGTTGATCACCAAATGTAATATGCGGATTGTTTTTTCGACGTTTTGGGCTGACTTTTCTGCGATAATCATCGGCAATTGGTTGGATTTTTTCGGCAACCTTGAGGAATAAGTGAGCATCGGTCGTAACTGCTGTTTTAGCCGTATTAATAGGTAGTAATGTTGGATCTGATGAGATAAATCTGACAATACAGACAAATCCATTGTACTCAGAGTGCCATCTGGTAGCCCAACCATATTGTTTCTCTGTGCTACTGCTGACGATTACACGGTCATTACAGACAATGTAAATACCAAAATCATCTGTTAGTGCTCTATTACTAGCTAGCGAATAGCTTTGTTCATCACTAAACCGGTAATCTGCATGAACACCTGCTACAATATCAATATATACACCATCTTCTACATAGTAGCCAAATTTTAGTGGTTTAAAGCCCTCATCTTCTCGAATAGCGACAAATTTATGCTTAACTGAAACTTTAGAATTATCTTGATACTTGATGTTAATTACCAATCCTTTTTCGAGATAAATGGTATAGCGTTGCTGAATACCGCGATAAGCATTTTCATACCATATTTCAGCTGTAATATCAGGCAAGATAGCATCTTTTAGCTTAGTAATAGCAAAGTAGGATTTAGTGTCACCTTCACTTGGCTCTATTTTTGGGGTGATAGTATTTTCTGAAGTTAGGTCATTGTTAGTGAGGTGTGCACTGATTCTTTCAGTACCATTATCGGTCAAAAAAGTATATTCATCGCCCATTTTTAGTAGCGCTCTTTTAAGCCCAATACCGTACTGTCCAATCCCATAATCGTGACTTGAGGGACTACCGATAAAAAATGCTCTAGTCTCTAGATCCCTTGCTGAAAATCCTGAGCAGTTATCCTTTATCTTAATTTCCTTTTCATTAACAGTAATATCTATTTGAAAGCCTGTATAGTCGGATGGCATACCGTATTCATCAAGAAGCGCTATTTTACTTTTAAAAATATCCCTTCTAGCAGCATCAATAGAATTATCGATCAAATCATAGATTGCTTCTAAAGAGCTGATATCTTGGGTAAGAGAATTTTCTAAATATCCTTTTTGAATGCCTGTATTGATGACGGTCTTCGTTGCCATGCTAGGATGTCCTTATTAAGCGATTATAAATTACTGTTAATATCTTTTGTGAAACAATTGGAGACACGCTGTTTCCAATCATCCTAAAGCTGTGCCATTTAGTTGGGTGGAAAATAAACCAATCAGGAAAGCCTTGTAATCGGGCTGCTTCTCTTACAGTGATCACTCGCCCTTGTTCTGGGTGTAAAGGCCGGACAGCTTGGTGGCTACCTTTATCCGAACCTGTGCCTGCTCGCAAGGTTGGAGCAAATCCATCCCAAGCCAATTTTTTTGAGCGACTTACCCGGTCAGTTTTGCCTTGGGGTGTATCTTTATAGCGTTGCTCGACTTCGGCTGTGTGGACGGTATCAAAGAAACCTGATACTTGATTATTGGAGTGCTTTTCTATAGCAAATGGTAAACCTAGCCCTTTTGGAGCAGGTTGACGCATTGCTAAAGCATATTCAGATAGATTTTCATTTTTTTTATACTTAGCGAAACCAAAGTCATTAACATCTTTGCTTTGAGTGATTGGGTTAGGCAAGTCATAAATGGCATCTCTAACAGTTACAGGAGAACAAGTAAAGAAAAAATCATCTTTATCTAGTGATTGGACTCTATTTTTGTCATACCCTATAACAATTACCCTCTTTCTTTTGGTGGGTACACCACAAGTTGACGCATCGACAATGATCGGATCTAAAATTGTATACTTGCTATCTGCTAATGCTAATGCTTTTTTAAGTTGTGGTAAGTTTTTAGCATCCATTAAGCCCTCAACATTTTCCATGATGAAGAAACTTGGATCTATTAAATTAACTTGATGAAAAAAGGCTGATAATAATTCGCGTCGTGGGTCATTTTCATCACCTAGACCCATTCGACTAAAGCCTTGGCATGGGGGACCACCTATAACACCATCAATTTTTTGTCCTTCAAGTAACTTTGTCCATGTTTCTTTATCGAAAGTAGTAATATCTTTGGTAATGGTGTTGGTGGCTGGGAAATTTAATTTATATGCAGATTGTAATGTACTATCAATATCTACTGCTGTATGGGTATGGAATCCAGCCAACTCTGCACCAAGACCAAAGCCACCACAGCCGCTAAACAAATCAACAATTAAGGGTTTATAGTTCATAGAAAATCCACAAATTTAAAAACAAACATTTTGCCAAAATTATCTCTAATTGTCGACCGATAATCTGTTTTAAATTGATCATACTTTAAAAGGCACCTTTCGCCCCGTCACCACCAACTGAGCGATATACACCAAGCTAAACGGCACCCAAGCATAAGCCAGAGCGGCTAACCACGTTGACAAAAACGCTGGTCTTACAATAAAAAGAGCGATAATGTCAGCAATCCATATTCCTGCAACACACGTCCACAAAATCAACCAAATCCATCTGTTCATATCAAAAATCCAACTCAATCTCTCGATAAACACACCAACCCTTTGCCCGTGTCGCTGGCGTGATCAGCTCACCATTGTAGATAAACCAAACGATGAAATAATGGTCAGGGTCAACATTTTCTAATGACCAGCCTGAAAGAATTGGCTTGGGTTTGGTGTGGTTGTGGGTGGGCATATTCATTTTAGTCAGATCACTATCTACAAAACCCATGTATAAACCCAGCAAAAAATTCATGCGGCTCAGGCGTCCAATATTCATTATATGAAGAAACCTTGTCTTTCTTTTCAATTAAATGCCCGTTCTTATCATAAAGTTGATATGCAGATATTCCCGCTTGAGTTTTGCTACAATCCAAAATTATACGCATCTTAATAGTTCTGACATTTGGCATATTTTTAAACATCCTTTGGTTCTCAAGCTTAAACCATGCTAGATACCTATTATTTTTATCTTTAGTAAATGAATCAGTATCGCCATAAAAATCACCTAATCTTATATCAGAGTCCAAATATTCCCAATGAGTAGCTAAGCAAGCAGGGCTCAAACATATCATCAAAGAAGCTAGAAGAAGCTTTTTCATAATAATTCCATTTAGAATTCAACAAATGCAAATTTAAGACGCCCAATAACTTCAAAAGTATTAAATAAATCTTCACTGACGTCTTGGTCTGGGTATAAATCTTTATTTGGATTATCTGAATGTAGCTTGATGGTACCATCTAAATTACGGTAAATGCGTTTACAGATAATTGCCCCATTAGCGCAGAACACATAAACCTTACCGTTGACCAGGGCATTAAAGCATTTCTCTAGCGTATTAATCAGTAAAGGCGTATCACTTGGAATAGATGGAGCCATGCTGTCACCATCGCTATCAATGAGTATCAAACCTCTGCCATCAGAAGGTAAACCTAGTCTAAATAAAAAATCTTCTGATATCTCATACCGCCCCAATATGTCTGGCGTATCTGCATTGAAAGCACCAGGGCCACACGCCGCCCTAGCATCCAAGTAAGGAATAGAAATTAATGATGAAGTGTCACTACCGCCGGTTAATAGGCGTTGAATAACATCGCGGGCAGGTTCGTCGCGGGTCAATTCAGTAGGTTCGATAGAGCTGTCTTTTGAGCCTTTCCCGGTAGTTATCCACTCAGCATTAGTCTTTAAAATCTGAACTAATTTAGTTAAGTTTGAGCCAGTTGGCTCAGTGTCACCTTTGCGCCATTTTCCGACCGCTACCTTACTAATTCCCACATGTGCAGCAACAGCAACATTAGACAGGTTTAATTCTGTCATGCGTTCATCGATTCTACTGCCTATCTTTTGTTTTTCTGATTCTTTCATGCTCACCTCTAAGTTAATTGTACTTTACTAACGTTATATAAAGCCATTGCAACCAGAGTTAACCTATAGTAAACTATAATTAACCAAATAAGTTAAACAAGGTTTACATCATGACTTTAGCTGAAATTAAGAAGTATTTTGGCGTTACGACCAACGCTGACGTTGCTCGGAAATTAGGCGTGTCAAAAGTTGCTGTTGGTAATTGGGAAAGTGAAATCCCAACCGAACGCCAAGCCATCATTGAAATTCAAACCAAAGGCGAATTAAAAGCCGATGGCATCCCTCAACTAGAAACCGCCTAGGAGCAACCCATGTGCCATAAACCGATAAGTGAATTATCACCCGAGCTACAGGAAATCGCACGAAAGAACGAACGGCTTTTATTGACTCGACTTTCCGAGATTGGTCAAAAAGAAGTGGGTGAGAAAGTTGGGACAAGTGAAAGCAGTATGTCAAAACTCAAAAGCGAAGGTCGCATTGAGTTTTTTGCTGTTTTGACTGCCGTGCTTGGCATCAAACTATCTGACAAAGATGATTTGATGTGTTCACCTGTCATTGCTGAAGCATTTAAAGAGATTTTAAAGAACTCGGCAGAAAGCCCAGAGTTTTTACAGATTCTATTTCGATAGGAGATATCGATGGCTAAATTCAATCCAGACGACTGCAAATTCTGCAATAACACAGAAAGCAGATGTTGCCATGAAGTGATCATGACTGACGAAAAAACGCCTCGTCATATCATCGACCCACAAGATGAGCATTACAACAAGCAGGCTGATAGCCATGTCTTTATGATGAATGGTTTGCTAGTCGCTAAAGATGTGGCTATGCCACGTTAAACCAAGGGGTTAACAATGAATTTAAAACAGCAAAAAATCAAATCAACTAAGCCAAGCAAATTTAACAAGCCTGAAAAGCCGCTAAATTTAGCAAGACGCGAAGATATGATTCGTCAATCAGTCGAGCGTATTCAAGGCCAAAAGCAAGATGCAGTGCCAAGCGCTGAAATAGAACTTTTCACTTGGCAATAAAAAACCCTAACGACTGGCATCGCTAGGGTTTTGGTATCAATCAATAAGCAAGGATATTTAACCATGAAAAATCTAAATAAGCAAGGGGACAACAATGTCAAAACAAGATGATGTATCAATCTGGATGCCGATCTATATCGGTGACATTCTTGCCATGACAACTAGGCTCACCACTGAACAAGTAGGTGGGCTTTACTTGCTCATGATGGATTATTGGAAGAATGGTGTTATCCCAAACGATGTAAAAATTATTGGTGCCATTACTGGCTTATCTTCATCTAAAGTAAAAGCCTTCATAAAAACCATCACAAATATTGGCATTTTTTCTATCGAAAATGATGAGTTATTTAGTGCGTACTTGGATGATAAAAAATCACAAGCAACTGATAACAAAAATAGCAAATCAGAGAAAGCACAAAAAGCCGCGCAAGCTAGATGGAATAAGGCTTCAAGCGAAAATCAACAAAATCAACAAAATCAAATTGCATTAAATGAGCATAACCCAAGCAATGCTCAAGCAATGCAAACGCAATGCCCAAGCGATGCTACAAATATGCTTGAGCAATGCCCTTCAACATCATCGTCATCTATTAATAATACACACACACAGCAAGCCGACGATTCGCAAAACGACAAAGCTGAACAAATCCGTTTAGAGCGTTCTCAAGAAATTCAAGACTGGCAAGCACCAACTTTGGATTTGATGAGACAAGAATTATCTCAAGCAGGGTTTATGGGTGTTTTAACCGAAAATATTTACCAAACCCATATCAAAGACTTCAAGGCGCATTACGCTGAACAAGCCTTAGTGGGTAAGCCACTAAATACGGACAGCCTTAGAAAATCAAAACTTCGTCTTTGGATTCAATCAGCCAAACCACCCAAGCAAGCTAAACCAAATCAAAAACTTGGTGATCCTAATGACCCATTGGCGGTCAATCAAAAATGGCGACCAGGTGAGACGGGCATCGTTGCGCCAAATACAAACTTTGAATTTATTGACGGCCAGTTAGTGGCTACACCACTTGATACATCATCGCCAGTACAAGGAGCTTGGTAATGGACCTACAAGCATTTCGTGACTCATTCAAAAAATTTACTGCAGCATGTCCGATCCATGGCGAGACCAGTTTTAGCAAAATCATGGACTTCCCAGAGCGATGTGACTTATGCGCAGCTGAACAAAAACGCATCGATGATGAGCGCCAAGCAAAACAAACTTACCGTGAACGTATGCTTAGCGGAATGGCAAGCTGTGGCATCAATATCAATGCCAAGGGTTTTGATGCTTGGGAAATTGATGAGACACAGCGCACGCGTCAAGAAGCGTTATTGGCCAATCTCAAAAAATATGCAACCGATTTTCATACTGGTATGCCAAATCTTTTGTTTTATGGCGGTACAGGGGCGGGCAAGACGATGTTAAGCAATGCCTTAGCGCGTGCCGTGTATCAAAGTCAGTTTAAGAAAAATTCACTATGCCCAGCCAAGTTTATTCGCTCGTCAGAATTTGTTGAGCAGTGCAAAGAATCATGGAGTGATAAGAGTAAGCCCACTCAAAACATGATTATCGCTCGTTTGGCTAGTTTTGATTTGCTTGTGATTGATGACTTGGGTGACGGTGACACCACGGGTAATCAATTAAGTGACCGCAGCCGCTTGGGTGGCTTGATTGATGCGCGTTATCAACAAAAACCAACGGTTATCACCACAAATTTAAGCTACGAAGAAACTAAAACCTTCATGGGTGATCGTGCGTGGGACCGGTTTCAGCAAAACCTAATCCATATTAAATGCGATTGGTCAAGCTATCGTCAAAAAGCAGGCGTAGCCAAGATTGGGGGATGGTAAGAGCATGAGCAAAGGCAACCGTTATTTTGCAGTAAAAATCAAATTATACATGCCCTGGGTGAGCAACCCCAAGGCATGGTCATCAACCTACATCGAAGATTTGCTTTTTGACGAAGAAGAATACAGACCTTCTCATGCATACATTGAGGAATCAGCGAAAGAAGCGTTTGGACTTTTTGACCGCATCGAAATTCTAAATATTGAAGAACTGACAAAGGCTGATTTTGAGCATATCACCAAAGATGGCGATTGGACGGATAAAAACTGGAAAGAGCAACTTTGGGAACGAAAAGAGCAGTTTTGGAAAGAGCAGGCAATCAAAAATAGCCAAAACACACCTAGACGCACACCAGTTTTTAAGGTTTTGGATGGTGGTAAATGACCCACCTTAGCCACCCAAACCATAGACTAACCAGCACAGGCTACTACGTCTGTGCGGTTAAGCGCGGCGAGCTTACTTGGCGCGATAACAGGACTAATGAGCTTAAAACAATCAAGTACATAAGCGGACGTATCACCAAAAGCCCATACAATGAGAGTCTGCACCCAGCGCAGTGGGCAAAATGGCGATTAGATGGGCGGGCAATTAAACACGAATTCGGGGATTTAATTTTAGGGAGTGAGAAGTGACAGCAATCATGACACCAAAACAAGCAAAAAAGCTTTTTGCAAAACGCGGGACCACAAAAGAGACCAAGCCGAAAAAGTCCAAGTATAAAAACATCCGGGTCCAGTACAATGGCAAATGGTTTGATAGTAAAAAAGAGCTGCGCCGCTATCAGCATCTTGAGCTTTTACAGCGTGCTGGCAAGATTAAAAACCTATGCTGCCAAGTTGTTTATGACTTACTGCCAACGACTCGTATCGGTGGTCAGACTCAGCGAAAAATGACTTATACCGCTGATTTCGTTTATTGGGATATCGAAAAAGATTGCGAAGTGATTGAAGACGCTAAGGGCATGAGAACGGATGTTTATAAAATTAAGCGTAAATTGATGTGGGAAATTCTGGGGAAAGAGGTTAGAGAGGTATGATCAACAAAATCGAAGAATGGGGAAAGTGGGCAAGGCACACAGGTTATGAGCGCCATAGCACACCGATGTATGCTTTGATGCGCGCTAATGGTTGCTTTCATACTGGCAATAATCGGGAACCAAACATCACTGATGAAGAAGCCTTGGCGATTGATAAAGCCGTATTGGTTTTGAAGAAAAATTGGCTAGTTCTCTATGAAGTTCTTTTTCTAAAATACGTCAAAGGCGCATCATTGCGTGATATCGCAAAGTGGTACTTAACGCCACTTGAATACCCAAAGCAAGTTAAGATGAAAGACGATGACCCGAGAAAGAAATTTGTTTGCCATAAAATCGCAGGCAAGATGTTGGAACAAGCTGAAAAAATAGTTTATAAAAACCTTGATTTTGACCCCAGCACTAGGTAAGATTGTGATACATTTGAAATAAGTTATACATAAGGCGAAGTCGAAAGACTGTCGCCTTTTTTGTTGTCTGTTTATCGCCGATTAACTTACTAAGCGGGGTGGGTTATGTAAAACAGTACGGGGCGAGCCCAAAACAAATCATAGCCGACTATAACCGATGTGCGTATTTGCATATCGGTTTTTTATATCCTGCAATTTGACCGTTGCAGAACGTACCAGAGTGTAAAAAACCAGAATAGGGGATTTAGTCACCCCGACCTTGAATAGCGAAAGCAGAAACAGGAGCCTTGTGCGTTAGGCGAATGTGAAAGCGAGTAGCACAATCTACCTTTACGCCCGTGCCTATTTGCAATAACGGCGGGCTTTTTTACATGTGACCTATGAACCGACCAATGCCACCCGACACGTCAGCCAAGTTTGCCGAGGCAAGCGAAGTGTATCTGTGGGTGCATGAAACGCTTTTTAACCCAAACCATGATTGGCACAATGCTGATCACAATCACCTGGTCGATTATCAAGTGAATGAAATCGCCTTCTTATGGGCAAACATTCCATTTGAGAAAGCGGGCAAGCGTATTTTAGGTCAGACTGAAAAGGTCATGATTGACGCAGGCGGTTGGCGCAAGGCGCGTCAAGAAATGTGGTTTGAAGATATGTTGGGTGCTAAGCCTGACTTTCTCATCACGCTCGATGCTGAGTTTTGTCGCGAATGTTTAGATATGCAGTTTTTGGCATTGATTGACCACGAGTTGTATCACATTGGCCATGCAACTGATAACTTCGGTGAGCTTGCTTTTAATCGTGATACTGGACGTCCTAAATTGCGGCTGGTATCGCATGACGTTGAAGAATTCCACGGTATTACGCGGCGATACGGGGCAAATATCTTTGATGATAGCTTGCAAACGATGATTGACTTGTCGCAATTGGGCGGTGAGTTGAATGGGTAATTTACCTATACCTACCTATACGGAATTTAAAATATGGCAACCCTTAACGATAAGGTGAAAGCCTTTATCATTCAAGGGCTTGCAAGCTTTCAGAAACCGCAGGAAATAGCTGATGCTGTAAAGGCTGATTTTGGCATTGATATAACTCGCCAACAAGTTGCGAATTATGACCCCACAAAAGCAGCAGGAAAGGATTTGTCCGAAAAATGGCGAAAGTTATTCTATGAATATCGTCAACAGTTTATCGATGAAAAAGACAATATCCCAGTTACTCATTTGACATATCGATTAACCCAACTGCAAACCTTGATTGATAAAGCCATGAAATCTGGAAATATGGTTTTGGCGGCCGATTTACTTAAACAGGCGGCAGAGGAGGTTGGCGGTAAATACACCAACCAAAGCAAGGTTGATAGTAAGGTTGAGCAGACTGGTGATGTTACACACACCCATAACTTGCCCACGGTTGACGCAGTTATTGAACGAATGAAAGAACTCGATGAAAAATATTGATGCTGAAGACTTACTGGCTTTGCAAACCAAATGCAAAGCCGATTTCTATTTCTTTAGCCGATATATGTTTTATGAGCGTAAAAACTTCAAGTGGATGCATAACTGGCACCATCGGTTTATCTGTGACAAGTTGATGGCGGTATTCTGTGGTGAAATTACACGGTTGATTATCAATATCCCGCCGCGTTACTCAAAAACAGAGTTGGTGGTGGTCAACTTTGTCGCTTGGTGCATGGGACAAGTGCCAGATTGTGAGTTTATCTATACCACTTATTCAGCGGATTTAGCTCACAATTATAATGCACAAGCCCGCGACTTGATAAAAACTGAAGCGTATCAGCGTATTTTCCCCAAAGTCAAAGTATCAGTCGATAAAGATGCCAAAGGGCATTGGGGAACTACCGATGGCGGTGTGTGTTATTCCGCTGGCGTTGGCGGCACAATGACAGGTTATGGCGCTGGAAAGATGCGAGAGCAGTTTGGCGGCGCTATTTTACTTGATGACCCCCATAAGGCAAGCGAAGCAAGGTCGAAAAAACGCCGTGAAAACGTCCATAATTGGTTTGCTGAAACATTAAAAACCCGTTTGAATGACCCAAAGCGCACGCCAATGATTATCATTATGCAGCGATTGCACGAAGATGATTTAACGGGTTGGTTATTAGCAGGTAATGATGATGATGAGTGGGAGCATGTAAAGCTACCCGCGTTACAGCCTGATGGCACGGCATTATGGGAAGCCAAGCATAATGTACAGCAACTCAAGGCAATGGAAAAGGCAAAACCATATATGTTCGCAGGTCAAATGCAGCAAGAACCGACGCCGGGCGATGGCGGTGTGTTTAAGCCGTCAAACATTGAGATTATAGACGCAGTGCCACAGGGCAATATCAAGTGGGTACGTGGTTGGGACTTAGGCGCAACGGTAGGCGGTGACCCAACGGCAGGCGTCAAACTTGGCAAGCTACCCGATGGGCGTTTAGTGATTGCTGATATCGTGCATGGTGATGTATCAAGCGATGACCGTGACCGCATGATGAAAAACACAGCAAGTCAAGACGGCAAAGGCGTGTTAATCAGCATACCGCAAGACCCAGGGCAAGCAGGTAAAACCCAAGTACAATACTTGGTTAAACTGCTGCAAGGCTACAAGGTACACACTAGCACAGAGACAGGCGACAAGGTGACGAGAGCCGAGCCAATCGCATCACAGGTCAATGTGGGCAACGTGGTAATGGTGCGTGGTGCGTGGAATGATGCCTTTTTAGATGAGATGCGTATGTTCCCGAATGGCGCACACGATGACCGCATAGACGGACTATCACGCGCTTATAGCCAATTAATTGATAGTATTTTTAGCTACGACAACGTTTAGAGACAAACCATGATTTATACCACTGACAGCCTTACATCGCTAGTTAGCGGTATGGGCAACGCACAGCGCGACAAGTTAGCAAGCACAACTTACAGCTATGTTGAGTTAACAGACGAGCAATTAACCAATGCTTATCGTAACTCATGGGTAGCGAAACGATTGGTTGAAGTGCCTGCGATGGACGCTATCAAAAACTGGCGGGTGTGGCAGACAGATAACGATAGCTTAAACGCGCTCGAGCAGTACGAGGACAAGTTAAGCATTAAGCAAAAGTTGCTACAAACAATCATAGCAAGCCGCGCATTAGGCGGTGCAGGGTTATACATTGGCACTAAAGACCAAGATTTACTACAGCCGCTTGATGCAAGCAAGATAAAAAAAGATGGGCTATCTTACCTTATCGTATTCCCACGTACTGCATTGGTGGCGGGCGAATTAGACGATGACGTATTAAGCCCATACTTCGGCAAGCCCAAATACTACGAGATTATGAGTAATGGGCATATGCTCAAAATCCATCCGAGCCGATTTGTGCTATTTTACGGAGAGCAACGGCTTGATGAATGGGCATATAGTGGGGCATCACGCGGTTGGGGCGATAGTGTACTACAAGCAGCATATAACTGGATGCGTAACGCTGATAGCACAGGTCACAACATTGCAAGTCTGATTTTTGAAGCCAATATCAATGTATTTAAAATCCCCGATTTATTCGACAAATTAGGCGACCCCGAACAGGAAAGCAAAATCCAAAAACGGCTAACGCTGGCAAGTGCATCAAAAGGCATTACAGGCGATTTAGTGATGGATAGCGCAGAAGAATTTATCCGCAATTCAGCAAGTTTTAACGGCTTATCTGATATCTTAGACCGCTTTATCGTCTATGTGGGTGCGTCTCAAGGCATACCTGCTAACAAATTCTTGGGGCAAGCAAACAAGGGCTTATCAGACGGTAGCGACCTACTGGCAAACTACTATGATGATATCAAAGCCGTACAAACGCTTGAGATACAGCCAGCCTTGCAGATACTTGATGAGTGTTTAATACGGTCAGCATTGGGGCATAAACCCGATAACATTAGCTACTCATGGCAGCCGCTAGAACAGGCTAATGCTAAAGAGATAGCAGAAACTGGTAAAATCCTGTCAGAGATGGCGAGCAATCTTACTAGCGAAGGCTTGTTTGAGCCACAGGAAATACGTGAGGCTATGATTAACAAGCTAGTTAATGACAACGTGCTACCGAACTTAGGCGATGTGATAGATGCGTCTAATGGGCAGCTAGAGAGTGATTTAAGTTTAGACAATCCGACAGAAAGTAATAGCGAGCCTACCGCAAACACGGTATAATAAAGGCTACTAAAAAAGATATTACTAAGTGCTTAACGGTTTTATCTTTCATTGTGTAGGACAATGTTTACACTGGTGACAACATACTGGCTATGTGATGGTTCGATTCCATTCATTCCTTTGGTAACGGTCAGTCTTAGATGGGTTCGATTCCCATGCCAACGCACTTTTGGCCATAATTAAAACACAAACCGTCTAGCTAACTACTAGACGGTTTTTTATTGCTTAGAGATAGACTATGAACTACGACCTATCCAAACTCACAGGGGCAAGCGATATCGAATTACCTTTTATCGCTGAACGCCTATCGAGTGAGCGAGCATATCAAAAGGTCATGCGTAGGCTCATTGTAAGCATTAAACAGGCGGTCATTGACGATGTGCTACCTATCTACCGCCTATATATTGCAGACGGCATTACGGACTTGCTGGGACGCTTTACGGCTAAAGTTAAGCAAGCGGCAGACAATGCGATAAACTGGGTAGCTGGTTTTGTGCATAGTGAGACCGACTGGCACACCGATAAATTTGCTCAAAGCGTCAAGACAGCGACAGGCGCAGACGTTAAACCAATAGTGCATATCGCTAACATGGACGATATCAAAACCGCTATGATTGAGCGCAATGCGTCACTCATCACTAACCTTGCTGATGATACAAGGCAAAAGATTGTGCAGTCGGTCATCAATGCCAGCGTCAACAAAAAGAGCATGGCAGAGTTAAAAGCCGATATTGAGCAGATACTAGGCGGGCAAGCTGCTAGGGCTGATTTAATCGCACAAGACCAAACGATAAAGCTAACAGCCGATTTAAACCGCTACAGGCAAGAACAGGCAGGCATCAAGCGGTATAAGTGGGTATCAAAGCAAGATAACAGGGTGAGACCACTGCACCAAAGGCTCAACGGTAAAATCTATGAGTGGGGTAAGCCTACAGGCGCAGAGCGTGGACTTCCCCCAGGGCAGCCGATACGGTGCAGATGTAGAGCAAAGGCGGTGTTATGATAGGCGGATATACAGGCGATTGTAAGGCAGATGATATCAAGGACTTTCTAAACGATATGCATTGCTGCAACATACGCATAGATAAAAAGCGCATGGACAAGGCGTTAGCGGCTGATAGGGTAAAAATGCCAAAAGGTTTAAGCCGACAGCAGCGGCATGAGTTTCTGATTAATAGAGCAAAAGCCATAAATGAAGGATGGAAGTTATGAGCAGCACCCGATATTTTCTAGTTGGTTATACCACAACTCAGTTTGACGGTTCGGCAAATATAGCAAGCCAAGTTCTAACAACTAGCGGCGAATATATTTATCAATATAAATTTTCAAATTGGGTTAAAGAAAACAATCCAAAAATAAATCAAGTGTTTATTCTTAGCGTTACTGAAATGTCATTGGCTGATTACACGCAATTTCTTAGCGAGCCTGTAGATAAACCAAGTCACTTAAAGGTACTCTAATGGATTCTTTAATCAACATCGCAACAGCAGTCGGTTACGCTTACTTAGTGATTATTGTTTTTGCAGTCATCACGGCTATTATCATGTTCGTGGTTCTCTTTAAATTCTTTAAGAAATTCGATAAAGAATGGGACGAAATGGAGCAGCGACACAAAGAAATGCGTGAGCGTCTTGAAGGCAAGCGAAAGCATGAAATCAAGCTATGATATAATGGCAAAAACTAACAAGGATTTTGCTATGCAATCACTTGATTTAAACAATCCAATACCGCGCTTCATGGGCGAATTTTATTTTCATGTGTGGGAGTACATTGCGAAAGTTAATAACTTTGAGAATTTTCGCGCATTGGATGATTATATTTACAGCGGCAAAACTCTATCAGACTGTGAAGTAGCTATGATTGGCAGCTTGTACGAAAAGCATTGCATTGATAACAGCATTGTAGCTTCACCCGATTTTATTCGCTATTTGCAGGGTAGTAAACCTAGTGAATTTGCAAAAACACTAGAAGAACACTTGCCATACTGTGATATTGCTATCGGTTGGGATAGGTATAATCAGTTTAACCACGGTCATGTTTTTGTTGCAGTTGTTGACCCAAACGCTAATGATGTTATCTTTGAATTGGTCAGTGATTTGCAAGGTGGCGATATGGACGCAATATTTGCTTATGACAAGCTTAAAGCATTAGCAGATAAGCAAAATATTTTAATTGGCGTTGATAAAAACCCAGTCTTAGCATTGCAAAAAGCTATTGATAGCTATCATGGACGAATTTTAAACAGTTAAAACTTAATCAAAAACACAAAGAGCCTTAGCCTAACCGCTAGGGCTTTTTTAATGGGTAAATTTTATGAAAATCATTAAGCGTGGCGAATTACCACAAAACAAAATCTATCAAGCTAAATGCCATCGATGCAAAACTATTTTTGAGTTTGAAAAACATGAGGCGCGGCCATTTAACGATAGAGGCGAAATGGTTTTAGCTATTGATTGCCCGGTGTGCAAGCATAATTTGTTAGTAACCCAATAGGTAACTAAATGCAATTTACAGACAACACAACACTAGCCAATACACGGCTTACCAGTGACGGCTATCTAGTAGGTACTGTATCGGTAGCACGCACAGGCGTACAAGTCTATCACGGCAGCGAAATCGGTGGCGGTAATGGCTTGATTAATGTCTATCGTGACGAGAGCGAAGTATTTGCACTCGATAGCCTAGCGTCATTTGTAGGCAAGCCAGTGACCGACAATCACCCACCTGTAGAAGTCAAGGCAGACAACTGGAAACAGTTTGCCGTAGGGTCAATCGGTGAGGGTGTATTGCGTGATGGTGAGCATATCAAAGTACCAGTTACATTGATGGACGCTGATACGATTAAAGCCGTACAAAATGGCAAACGTGAAATCAGCATGGGCTACACGGCAGAACTTGAATGGGTGGACGGTGTAACGCCACAGGGCGAACACTACCAAGCTAAACAAAAGAATATCCGAATCAATCACCTTGCCATTGTCGATAAAGGGCGGGCAGGGTCAACGTGTCGCATAGGCGATGCACTATGGGGTGATACGTCCCCGAACAACAACACAGGAGAGAAACCAGTGGCAACACGTACTGTAATGGTGGACGGTTTACCAATCGAAACAACCGATAACGGGGCTTTAGCTATCGAAAAGCTACAAGCAGACAAGGCAGCAGCCGAAAAGCTTACTCGTGATGCTCAAGTAGCAGCCGACAAAGTGATTGCTGAAAAAGACGCACAACTAGCGGCTAAAGATGCCGAGATTGACGCGCTAAAAGCAAAACAGCTTACCGATGCTGACATTGACGCAAAAGTTGCGGCTCGTAGTGAGTTAATCACTAAGGCTAAGGCTATCCATGATGCGGACTATAGCGGCAAGTCTGATGCCGAGATTAAGGCACTGGCGGTATCTGCAAAAGGCGTGGACATCAAAGACAAGCCACAAGCGTATGTCGATGCAAGTTTTGACATCTTGGCTAAAGACATTAAGCCGAAAGACACATTTGCTGATGCCATGCGCGGCACAGTGAGCGCACCTGTCACAATGCAGGACAACGGACAATCTGATTATGAAAAACGCATTGCTAATGCGTACAAAGGGGGCAACTAATGGCTACTACTTACAAGCAAGAGATGGATGCAGGTGTAGCGGGTGCAATCGCTACCACCGAAAACAAAGACATCGTGAGCCGCAATGTTGAAACAGCAGCAGGCATTGGTTTTGGTTTGGCAGTTGTGCAAGGCGTAAATGATAAAGGCATCCGTCTAGCCACCACAGGCGATACTAAAATCTTAGGTGTGACTGTACTTGACCGCACCGCAGGCGATTTAATCAATGGCAAATTTGCCCAGTATGAATCTGCTCGCGTATTAATTAAAGGCACTATTTGGGTACAAGTCACTGAAGATGTGAAGGCAGGTGATGACGTTGCCGTTGACCTTGCAACCGCTAAATTTAACAAAGCAGGTGTAAAAATCGCTAATGCTCGCTATGAAACAAGCGCGGCTACTGGCGGACTTGCTCAAATCCATATCAAATAAGGGGCAATGACCTATGAAAATGTATGACGCAGCAACCGCGTTAGCGTTTGTCGAGAACGCACGCAAGTATGTGGAAAGAGAAGTCAATGAGACTGTTTTTCCCGAAATCCTTTACCCTAGCCTTATTCCTGTCGATACGTCTGCACCAGAGTGGACTAAAACTATCGAATATCGCAGCCAAGAATCATACGGCAAAGCTGACTGGATTAACGGCAATGCTGATGATATCCCACTGGCAGGTAACAGCTATAGCAAAGACCAATCAACCGTGTTTATGGCGGGTATCGGCTATGGCTATGGCTATGAAGAACTGCACGCAAGCATGGCGTATGGTGTCAACTTGCCAAATGATGATGCCATTGCAGCACGTCAAGCCTATGAACAGTTTGTTGATGAAGTGGCGTTTGTAGGTGATGCAAGCAAAGGCAAAAAAGGTTTGTTGAATGCTGATGGCGTGGCGATTGACGCAGCAACAGCGACATTTGCAACCGCCAACGAGTCGCAAATCTTGCAGATGTTTAACAAGCTAATCGGCGGCACAGCAACAGGCACAGCTTACCGTTTTGTATCTGATACCGTGTTGTTACCGTTTGACCAATTCACTTACCTAGCAAGCACGCCACTGACTAACAAAGAAGGCACGCTACTAGACTTTGTGCAAAAGTACAATATCTATTCAGCAACCACAGGCAAGCCGCTAGTTATTCGCGCATTTGACCGCCTAAACGGGGCAGGTGCTGGTGGTGTTGACCGTGCAGTAGCTTATAGCCGCAATCCTACCGTGGTGAAATTGCATATCCCAATGCCGCATCGTTTCTTGCCTGTTTATCAGACTGGCGCGTTGAACTTTGTTGTTCCTGGTGTGTTCCGTCTATCGGGTACTGAAATCCGCAACAAAGCAGCCGTACGATATATGGATGGGGTGTAATATGAAAATCACCAACCTATCACAATCAACATTAACCTTGCCAACTGGCGAGGTTTTAGCAAAGGGTGAAACAGTCGAAGTAAAAGAGTTTGACGAAAAGCACCATGTAGTAGCGGCATGGCTAGACGCTGGCTTGATTGAAAAAGCCACTTCTCGCACCACTGCAAAAACTGAAGATAAGGCGTAACTATGGACTTGGCATTATTTAAGGCTCGATACCCACAATTTGTAGATGACGTGGCAATCACAGTGGCGTTAAGTGATGCCGAGGTTTTGTTGCAGTCATATCAAATCAAGCCGTCACAGTATGACCTAGCTATGGCATTTATGACGGCTCACTTATTGACCGTTGATAAAACTAGCGAAGATACCACAGAGCCACAGGTGAAGCGCACCAAAGCCGATACGGTAGAGGTTGAGTTCTTTGCACAAGGCGGCAGCGATAGCGTGAGTGATTGGCTAAATAGCACAAAATACGGCAAATTATTATTGGCTTTAATTGGTCGAAAAAGTACAGGTGTGGGGATTTTTGTAGTATAATAGGCGGCAAGAGCGTCGAAACTCTATTCAGAAAGCGTAACACAGCGTCAATGTGTATTTTTATGCCTTAAATGCGGCAAACTCTTACATATTCTCTTATGTCGAGAGGGTGATAGTCATACAACAGCCGAAAGGTAAAAGCTATCCGCCGTTCTTTCTGACGGTTTCGAACCTCTTGATGCCCTTTTGGGTTTCTTAATCGAAAAAACAGAAAGGAGTTCCAGTTATGGACTTAATTCAAAAATCATTATCGGTGGACTTCCACCAAGACAAACTAACCTTAGTTGAATACAACGGACAGCCCTATGTGGCAATGAAGCCGCTTGTAGAAAACATGGGTTTAGATTGGCGTTCACAGCAAAGAAAACTAACAGCTAAAAGATGGGGCATGGTCAAGATGACCATACCTACCAATGGCGATTTACAAGAGATGCTTTGCTTGCCACTTCGTAAATTATTTGGGTGGTTAAATACAATCAGCCCAAACAAAGTTAAGCCCGAACTAAAGCAAAAAATTGAAGTCTATCAAGATGAATGTGATGATGTTTTGTGGGCGTACTGGACGAATAAAAACGGCTTGCAAGAGCAGTACAATGAATGGTTTAACAAAAACAAGCTATCAAAAGATAAAGGCAGTTTTCACGGTTTTGGACTAAACCAACGCAAACTAGAAAAGCGTGTGATTGAGCCACAATTAAAACGCCTTGAGAATTTACTACAGCTATCATTTAGCTTTATTGAAGTTAAGGCGGTGTAAGATGGAATGGATAGATGCTGTAAAAAACCCGCCAAAGGGTAATGAAAACAAAGATTATCTAGTTTGGCAAAATGGCAAGGCTTACATTGCTCAATACACAAATGTAATTACAGAGTATGTATATACAGATAGGATAGAATTGCAACCAAAAACGCTAGATGAGTACATTTGGATGGGTGGTAGTGGCAAGTACAATCCTAGTCATTATGCGGATATAACATCACCAATCAATAACAGCGGCAATGATTTAAACTGGCTACTTGACCCATTTAGCTAACAGACCGCAAACAAACAAAAACCCTAGCCTAAAAACTAGGGTTTTTTAACGCCTAGAGATAAACCATGATAAACGCAATCGCAACCAAAGCTATCAGCCAAGCATTTGACAAATCGCTAAAAGATGCCGTATTGCCGTTTACTGGCAGTCGTAAAGGGTTTGGCGGTGATGGTGGGGTCTATGACCCTGCGACAGATACCTATATCAACCCGACAGGCGCAACAGGCGATATCAGCTATCAAGGTCGTGGTGTATTCGGACGCTTTAGCGATAGTGAGTTACTAAGCAACGGTATCAACATAACCGACACAAAGTTAACTTGCCTTGTCGCAGAAGTGGGCGAAATTCCACAGGTTGACGATATTATCACCTTCAATAAACTAGGCGAAAAATCGCTTAGGGTGATGAATGTATCGGTTGACCCTGCACAGGTGGCTTATACGGTGCAGCTTCGAGGTGCTGAGGTAGAGAACATAAAATGACGTGGGATTTATCTTATATCACTAAACAAGTGGAAGAACAGGCGGTTGAGCACCTAAGAGCAATAGCGCATGATATGGCTAATTCAATCGCTAGTAGGGCGAGCGTTGATACTTCGCGCATGGTGTCAAACAACTATATTTCGCAGATTGTACCCGATGAATCATTTGATGATAACTTTTTCTTAGGTCGTGCAGGTGCAAGAAACTTCATGTTTATGCAAGTTCAAGATATCAAAACACTACAAGATGTGTATTTTAGAAATTTAACGCCATACGCACCAACACAAGACGTAAGAACAGGATTTTATAGATTAACTCTGCCAGCAGTAGCGAGAAAGTGGGGTTATTAGCGGTTTTATGGTATAATTAAAGACGAAAAGCCTAGTTATTGGAGTAACTAAGCCTTTCTAATCATCAATGATATTGGAGTATCAATAATGACTGAGCAAGATTTTACCGTTATTGCTTGCAAAAAGCAATCAACAAGAAAGCTAACTCAAAAAGCCTTTTTGAGAAAAATGGCAAAAAAACACCCAACATTAGACTTTTCAAAGTCTATATATGTGAATGCTAAGACAAATGTTGAAGTGATATGCGGCACACATGGCTCTTTTCTTAAAACGCCAAACGCTTTAGATAGTCAAGGTTGTCCTAAGTGTGGCTATGAAAGGGTAGGGCAACTAAAAAGAAAAAGTTTTAGTGATTTCATATCTCGAGCTAATAAGATTCATAACCATAAATATCAGTATAAAGAAGACAAATTTAAAGGCAGTAAAAGCAAGATAGATATATTTTGCCCAACACACGGTTGGTTTGAGCAGAACATTAACAACCATCTAAAAGGTTATGGCTGTTCTAAATGCAGTGGGATTACCAAATGGACAGCAGAAACCTTTTTTGCAAAATGTAGAGAAGTGCATAATAATAAATTTCATTATCCAGTGCAGACCTATAGAAATCAACGCCAACAGATTACTTATATTTGCCCAATTCATGGCGAAACAAAGACCACAGCACAAGTACACCTATCTGGTGGTGGTTGTCAAAAATGCTCAGCAATAAATTCCTTTGGTTTTAGTAGAACTGATTTTATTAGTAGTTGCGAAGGCAATAATAGAAAACCATTGGTTTACGTAATTAAGTGCTACACCAAAAATCTTGATGAAGTATTTTACAAGATAGGCATAACGGGTGAAGGCATTGAGCGTAGGTTCAAGAAAACAGTATGGAATTATGAGTATGATGTATTATTTGAAATATTTGGAAGTCCGTCTTGTGTTTTTGACCTAGAAAAAACATTACATAGACTAATGAGTGACTATAGATATATTCCAATGATACAATTTCAAGGCTATAGCGAGTGTTTTAGCTACATCCCTAAGTCAGTCATCAAGCTACTGAAAGACCTTGAGAATACGCCACAATTACAGCTAATTGCATAACTAAGAGCCTGTCAGAAATGACGGGCTTTTTTAATGGAAAAATTATGAGCCTAGAAACAATCAGACAACTAGCAAGCAAGCGATTTGCAGACTTTCAAGGCTTGCCCAACAGCGCGAAGTTTTATCCGAATCAAAAAGACCCTGCTATGCCTGAAACAGGGATTATCGCAAAACTTAGGATTGTCCCAGTGTTGCGCTATGTTGCAAGTATTGGCAGCGAGCCATGCACAAGGCGCGGCGGCTCAATCGTCATTGAGCTATACGCACCCTTGGACAGTGGAACGGCAACCATAAGCCGTTTGGCGGATGAACTTGAACGATGGTTTAGTTTTTACCAAAAAGGCGGGCTATGGTGTGACGCGGGGAAAACCTATTTAGACGGACGCTTTGAGCCGCTAGACGGTGATAGCCAGTTATCCACAACAAAGACCGTAGCCTATGTCGCAAGGGTTTATATCCCATTTGAATATGACGAAAACTAATTTTTAACTTAACCAATAACCACCTTTTACGGTGGTTTTTTAATGCCTAATTTTTATCAACGCCCCTTGATGGGGTTTTTTCATGGAGTAAAAATCTTATGTCAAGAGGTAACCGTGTTGTCCTAAATATCGCTCAACAGAGCGATGTGGATATTGTCCCACAGGATAATTGGAAAAACCTGCCTTATAAGTCTGAAAACTTAGACCATAAGGTCGAGCTAACCGATAGCGAGACAATCACAGCAAGCCGCCTAAAAACCGCAGGTATCCCTACCAAAGCGAGTGTTGAAGGTGACATCGAAGTTGAATTTGCCAAAGGCGCATTTGATGACTTGATGGCGGCAGCCGCAGGAAATGATTGGACTGGTAATAAGCTGATTTTTGGTGGTGACGTACAAAAAATGTTCGCTATCGAAAAAGGCTTTTCTGATGTTGGCGAGTACCACTATTTCAAAGGTATGCGTGTAAACACCTTCAAACTAGATATCCCAGAGCAAGGCTTTATTGGTGCAACCTTCGGTTTTGTAGGTCAAGGATATGAGCAAGGTAGGGCAGCTTATGCGGTTACGCCAGCAGTCACCAATATGTCGCAAAAAGCGTCAAGTATTACCGTTGGTGATATCAAAATTAATGGCTCTACGCTCAAAGGTGTGGCGTGTGCTAAAAGCCTAAGTTTTGAAATCACGAATAATATTGATAGCGTGCCATGCTTAGGCGGTGGTTTATATCCACGAAACTTGCTTGAAATGATGGCTGATATCACAGGCTCAATGACATTGGCTTATGCGTCAACTGCTCAGACTTACCTAAACAATCAAATCACAGGTACGCCTATTTCGATTGAAGCCACTATCAATACACCCGATGGCTCAAGCTATGTATTGACAATTCCAAAGGCGCAAATCAGTGGCAGCCTACCGACTGGCGGCAGAGATTTAACCAATGCGGATATTTCGTACACGGTTATCGCTGATACCGCAGCAGACGCACCATACATTACTCGTACATTAAAACCATAAGGATAGCGCATGGCTTTTTTAGTAAAGAAAAATAACTTTTTGGACTTAAATAAAACCAAGTCACAAAAATTTACCCATGAATCGGGGCTTGAGTTAACACTCAAGTCTATTTTTACCCCAAACTTTCAAAAAGCGTGGGATGCCATCGGTATTAGCTTTGAAAAAGAGAGCGAAAAGCCATTGACTAGCGCGTTAATCACATCAATCAGTGATGATACCTTAACACGCGGACAAGCAACAGCCCATGCGATTGCTGAATTTTTGATTGATGACTGGAACGCGGTGGACGAGAATGGCGATAAGCTAGATATCAATGCGGACAATCTATTTCAAGTGATTGCTAATATCCCCGAAGATAGCCTTGCAACGCTCAAAAATGGCGAAAAAGAGTCTATCTTTGATTGGATTTTTAAGTCAGCCAGTGAAGTGGCAAAATCAATCGCGGATAACATCGAAGCTACTAAAAAAAAGCCATCGAGCGTTACCAGTGGGAAAAAGAATACGGCAGTCTAACCGACTTTGAACGTGAAGTCATGGCGCATATTGGGCTTGATGTGCCTAATGAGCCGCCAACCAGCTATGATATCCATGCCGTGATTAATACCTTTTACCTAGCGAATCGCGGGCGCGGTTATCTAAGCGGTATGGCAGTTTCACCATTGCCGCTAAGTGTGCGTGATATCAGTCATGTATTGACCGCACACCCTGTTCTGATTGAGCGTGACGTGCTAGACGCTTGTGTGTTTGCCATTGATGATATTTATTTATCCGAAGCCAGTGAGAAGGCAGAAAAGGCAAGCGAGGATAACACAAATTAACATCATGGCAACTTTGTTTGATTTATAGTAAGAATTTTACAAACAAAGGTTATGGATATGAAAAGGCTAATTGCTATTACTATCTGCTTAGGAATGGCTGTTAACGCAAATGCTAAAGTCAGGGATAAAGCAGATTTATGCTTAAGCATTGCCAAAGGCGCTGAAAGTGTAATGACAGATAGGCAAAATGGCGAGTCAATGATTTCTCTTTTAGAAAGTAATGAGGATACGTACAAAAGCACCAAGTATAAAGCTGGATATACGTTGATGAAAGCTATGATTTTAGACGCTTATAAGCAGCCGCAATATACTACAGATACTTTCAAGCAGCGAACCATAGATGACTTTGTTGCTAAATATTATTTAATGTGCAATCAAGAGATAAAGTGAAAACAAACCCACTCAAGCAGTGGGTTTTTTATTTTCAATCCAAGAATTAACCATATTAGCAAGTAAAGTTGATGTTTCATCTACTGGCATTCCAGTAACAAGATTTTTTAAATGGCGCATAAATATATCCATTTCGTTGATGTTGGTGTCTTGCAGCTTTAAACCCTTTCTTAATAGCTGAACAATGGCAGCATTCATAGAGAGGTCGTTATTTTTTGCATATTCTTTGATGTCGGGGTGTAAATCGGGTGGTAATCTGACTTGGGTTTTTGCCCAATCTTTTTGTAAAGTCATTTTAAATACTCCAAAAATAAATATTGACAGTATTGTAGCGTGTACCTATAATAACGTCAATGTATTTATTTTAGGTACATTAAAACCCAATAAAAAGCCCCTTGCATTGCCGTAGGAAGTTTTGCAAAGGGCTTGGAACAATCACCGACATATTGGAGAATATTCTATGTCAAGTTTAACAGTTTTAAACCATGAAATCCACCAAGTGGACAATCTTTACTGTTTGAATGATTTACATAAAGCAAGTGGCGGACTTGAAAAACATCGTCCAACTTTCTTTTTACGCAACCAAGAAACAAAAGATTTGGTCGCAGAAATCATTGATGAAAAATTAAGCTCTGCAAATTTGCAGAGTGAAAAAAGTGATGTGCAAATTCGCACATCAGTTGAAAATAGCGTGTTGCGGGTGGTAAAAGGTAATTTTGGAAAGGCAAAACAAGGTGCTTTTGCCTGTAAAGAAATCGTTTATCGCTATGCAATGTGGATTAGCCCAAAATTTGCTTTAGCAGTCATTCGTGTGTTTGATGCCTTTGCTAATGGCAAACTGCAACCAACACAGCCACAAATTGACACGCTATCAAGCGTAGCGGATAGAAAGCCGTTGGTTGAAGCAGTTAATCGCTTAGTCGATGAAACAGGCGCAATTTATAGCAATGTTTGGAAAATGGTACACCAACAATTTAATATTGAAAGTGTTGACCAATTAACCAAAGAGCAAGTTAAACAAGCGATTGCTTATATTCACAGCCTGTTTATTGTGGCGGTTAAAGCATCAAAAACCCAAAAAGCCGTAAATATTGAGCATATTCAAGCCATGTATTTATTGGGTGAAAATAAAACCAATGAAAACTATGAGTTGCTTAACAAATTACAGCACATAATCAATGACTTGGATTATTTTGCTGGCTTGGTGCGAAAGAATACAGCAACGCAACTAAGCGCATTTAAAAGCATTGAGCATCAATTTACTGGCTTTATAGCATGATGTTAAAGGATGGTAAATATGAATTTATTAGACTTGTCTAAATGCAAAAACCCTAAGTCTATTCTCGAATTTAGGGTTGATGGTCGCACAGTGCAAATTTATGCGAATCAAGTAGATGTAATTAAGAACGCTGATTTTCCTATTTATTACTCACATGGCGCGCTTTACCGCGTTGGTAACAACGATAAAATGTTGAGGCTTTCTCATAATGGGAAGTGGGTAAATGGCAGTTTTAGAAAGAGCCAATTAGAAAAATATAGTTTTCATCAAGTTTACTTCTCTTAATCATAAACAAGCTACAAAACCTCAGTCGAAAGATTGGGGTTTTTTATTATCTAAAGGAAAGTGATATGGCAAGCGGCTTAAGCATTGTTATTGATACCCGAAACGCTGAATTGAACATTAAAAACCTTAATCAAGCGTTAGAGCGGTTAGAAAATCAAGGTAATTCCATTGCTAACATGATGCGTAACTTGGGCAGCAATAACCCATTTGCTGCATTGACCGCATCAATCAACGTCACAAAGTCTGATTTTAATGCATTAGCCGCGTCTGCAAACATGGTGAAAACCACCACAAAAGAGATGGGGGACGCGCTTGTCTATGCCAAAAGCACACTAACAGGCGCAGCGACAGCCGCTACTACGTTTCAAGCGGCAATGCGTGGCGTTGGTAATAGCTTAAATACCGCACAAGCAGCAATGGCGCGTTTTAACCAAAGCGGACAGTCGATTGCTACCGTGCTAAATAGCATGAATGGGGCAAATGGCAGCAATGGTGTTAATAACCTAAACAATGCCATTAAGCAGCTTAACCCTAATGTAGCAGCATTAAACGCTGAGTTTAAAGCGGTCAATGGCACACTTAATAGCTTTACCACAGCCGCGAATAAAGCTGATGCGGCAGCCTTGCGCCTCAATACAACACTTACCGCTACACGCACTAACTTAACAGGGCTTGCTACTGCCAATGCGTCTGTCAATGCGTCAATCGGTAATCTTGGTAACGTGCTAAATAACTTGCAGACGCGCCTTGCAGGGCTTGGTACAACTTTAAACGGTTTAAATGCCAATTTGCGTAACTTACCGCCATTAAACAATGCAGCAGCGAGTAGTGCTAATCGTGCGGCTGCATCAACAAGTTTGTTTCAGCGCAATGCTCAAGGATTAGAGGCGACATTAATGCGTCTGCAAACCTTGATGACTGGCGGGTTGTTTGGCATGGCGGCATTAAGTGTGCTAAAAACCGCTGATGCTATGCAAACGCTTGACAACCAAGTTCGCATTGTCACGAAGTCCACAGAGGAACGCCTAGCGGTTGAAAAAGAGGTTCATAGAATTGCTAATACAAACTACACTGATATTAAAACAACAACTGACATCTACCATCGTAATGCCTTAGCTATGGCAAGCATGGGTGCATCTCAAAAAGATGTGCTTAGATTTACCGACAATATGAGCCTTGCTATGCGCACCAGTGGTCGAACAATCACTGAACAAAACTCTGCATTGTACCAATGGTCGCAAGCAATGGGCGCAGGAAAACTACAAGGGCAAGAGTTTCGCATTATCGCCTTAGCCGTGCCATCTTTGCTTAAATATATTTCTGCTGAAATGGGGGTGACTACAGGTCAGTTAAAAAAACTAGGCGCAGAAGGCAAAATCACTGGAGAAGTGATGGTAAAAGCCGTTGAGAAGGCGCGACCAGAGTTAGAGAAATTAGCATCTCAAATGCCAATGACAATGAGCCAAGCATTCACCGTTGCTAATAATGAGTATAAGTTATTCATTGATAAAATCATGAATGGTACAGGTGGCGCAAGTCAAACTATTGCCTCGATGATATACGGCATTGGCAAAAACTTTGATACGATTATTAAAGGCATGACCATTGCAGGCGGCTTGGCATTTATTGGTTTTGCAAGCAAAATTGATATTGCCACAAAATCAATGGCTTTATTCAACTTTGTGGCTAATGCTAACCCATTTGTACGCATGGCGACCATCATTTTGGCGGTGTCAAGCGCGTTCTATGGTTTGGATGACGTGATTAACACCACTAGCGTTATCATGGGCGATTTAATCCACATGATAACCGATGGTTGGACTGGCATTTTTAATCTTATCGGTGACGGTCTCAACTCACTACAAGGCGTAGTGGCTCAAAACAATGACGATATAGGCAAGTCCTATAAAGATATGTTCACCAATGCCACAACTGACCATGATAAATTCATTGCCAATGCTACGTTTGCAAGTAACAACCTTGTCAAAACGATTAGCACTGACAATATGAAAAACGAGCAGTCGTATTTTGGCTTCTATAGCAGAACACAAAAAGGCTTTTTAGGGTTCGTTGAGTTTGTTGGTACGGCTGTCATTGCCGCTGTATCTACTTTAGGCGGTTTCTTTAAATTCATTTTTAACGGCATTGAAGATACATTAAAGCGCATGGGTAATGCGTTGATGACTGCTGAGGAATGGATTCAAAAGAAATTAGGAAATAACGTACAGCACAAACGATACGATACGTTTAATAATCTCTCTGCTGACCAATCCTATGCTGATGTTAATAGCGCAGGTCAAAAATGGTGGCAAGATAATTTTATTATGCCGCTATCGGGACAGGTAAGACAAAAAGAAATTGCTACAGGTGGTATTCCACAAAGTATGTACGCCCCGATTGACCCTAACGCAAAGCCGCCTAGTAGTAGTGATATCAATGACAAAAAGAAAAAAGCGCATGATTTGTTAAAAGGGGAGATTGCGGACGCTATTCAATGGGCTGCTGCTGACTTAAAAATCAGACCTAATGACTTAGCAGCCGTGATTTCTTTCGAGACAAGGGGTACATTTAGTCCTGCTGCAAAAAATCCAAACTCATCAGCTACTGGGTTAATTCAGTTTATGGCGGACAAATATACTGCTTACGGCTATTCAAGAAATCAATTTGCCGCTTTGGGTGCAAATGAACAAATGAAATATGTTGTTCAGTACCTAAAAGGTCGCGGCATCGGTCAAGGCAGTGGATTAGGTGATATTTATGATGCGGTTGCAGGCTATGGCTATCGTGATGGAAATCCAAAATACAACAAGCAAGGCAAGCGTGTCGATGCTTACTACCTTAACCGTGTTTGGGATGCTAACCGCGATGGTTATGTTGCCAAAGGTGAAGCAGTAACAGCTAGGGCTTTTCAGCCGCATATCAAAAACTATTTCCCTAACGGCATTAATTTGCAAGATGTTGGCAAGGTTGAGACTGACCTAGCCAAAAATCAAGCCGCCTTAGATAAAGCGCGTGAAGAATACATTGCAAGTATCGCCACAGGCGAGGCTAAGATTAATGCGCAGCTTAATAAAGCTATTGCTGATTTACCTAGCAAAGGTTTTAGCGGTCAAGCACTTGAAGATGAGAAAAAACGCTTAACCGAAGAAGCAGAGTTTGACCGTCTTTTGTCTAGTGAAACCAATCGTCAAAAACTTGATGAATTAATGGGGGTGCATAAAACCAAGAAAAGCCAAATCCTTGATGAAGCTACCTTACAAAGGCTGACTATTCAAGCTGATGAAAGCAAGTCAAGAGAGCAGCGCAAAGCTGAACTTGAAGCGTTAGATGTTGGCACGAAAGAAAAAATCCGTCTGAATGATATCGCTAACAAATACGAACTTGGAAAAATTTGGGCATTTCGCAAAACATCTAGCGAGTTAATTGCTGATGAGTGGGATGAAAAAATCCAAGCGGCTATGAATGGCAATGACGAGCTTAAAGATGAGTATATAGCATCGTATAAAGAGCAAAAACAACTTGCACTTGATATTGATAGGCTAAATTACCAACAGCAGCTATTAGACCTGCAAAAGTTTAATATGGCAGATATCGCCTACCTTGAGCAGACCTTGAAAATCAAAAAAGATTTGATTGCCAAGAGCAATGCTACGCCTGAGATGCAGAACGCACAAAATGCGGCTGCTGACTACCAAAACCGCAAAGATGTTTTAGGCTTATTCAAAAATCAGCCTGAAAACCTTGATAGACCGCTATATTTTGGCAAAGGTGCAGAAGGTCAGTACCAAGAAGCGATGTATAACGCGGCTGAAATCCTACGCATCTATGACAAAAATTACGCTGATTTAGAGGCAAGGGGTGAGTTACATAGTCAAACTATGATTGATTTTCAGCGAGCGTATGAGGAAGCGGTACGCCAGTCTAATGAGTCTATCTTAGAAGCCGAACGCAATGTTATGAGCGAACGCCTATCTATTTGGAGTCAAGGGTTAGATATGGTTGGCGGCGTATGGGGTCAGATGACCGATATCATCACCAATGCTTACGGCAAGCAATCAGCCGCAGCAAGGGCGTTTTTCTTTGTGCAAAAAACCATTGCAGCCGCACAAGCGATTGTTAACACGGAAGAAGCAGCAACAAAGGCATTGGCTCAAGGCGGTGCATTATTTGGTATTCCTATGGCAACCCTAGTAAGGGCAAGTGGTTATGCTTCTGCTGGCATTATCTTGGGTCAAGGTATTGCAGGGGCTATGGGCAAAGGCTTTAGCACAGGCGGTTACACTGGCAACATGGGTGTGAATGATATCGCTGGCGTGGTGCATGGCAAAGAGTATGTGTTAAATGCGGCAGCCACTAAGCGTATCGGCGTTGATAATCTTAACGCCATGAACAAGGGCGCAAGTATCGGCAACAACAACGTATCCGTCAATGTCGTAGTCAATGCAGACGGCTCAAGCGATGTGCAAAGCAACGCTCAGATGGGTAAAGAATTAGGCGATTCTATCGTTGCATTAATCGATAGTCGAATTATTAAACATCAAAGACAGGGTGGGCTATTGGCAGGTACTAGACGATGAAAACATTTACATGGGATATTGACGCAAGCAGTAGCGAGAACACAGCTTACAGCGTCAATAAAGTGCAATTTGGCGATGGTTACGAGCAAGTGTCTAGTTTTGGGATTAACAACAAGCGCAAAACATGGCAATGCTCAAAACAAAGCTATAAATCCACCATAGACGATATTTACAACTTTCTAGGCTCAACTCAAGCGGTTGAGCCTTTTTATTTTCAGCCGATTAAAACCGAGCAGGGTTTTACTGTGCGTCTTGTCGGTGAAGTCAGCCGTCAGAAAATCGGTGGCGATGTTTGGAAAATCTCTTTTAATCTTGAGCAAGCCTTTATTTAGGAGTAATCATGGCAATACAAAGAATTAACTTAGGCACAGCACCGAGCGGTACAGGCGGTGATACTAATCGTAGTGCATTTAAAAAAATTGATGATAACTTTGCTGATAGTGCCAATGCAGCCAGCCGTTTAGTAGGCACGGCAGCGGGCAACGTCATGGAAGTGGGGGCGTTTGGTTTCGGCAAAGGGTTTTTTTTTAGCAATCCCAATCCGTATAAAAACGCAACTAACGATGAGTTAGCAGCGAATCAAATGATTATTTTTAGTGAGGAGTTTGGTTATCCAGCTGGTATAAGCATTGCCTACGGCGAAAAGAAAAACTTTATCGGGTTTACCGCCTTTGGTCAAGACCCTGTTTACATTACGTTAGACGATAGCAGGAAACCATCAGACCAAAGAGTTATTAATAGCTACGGATTTAGAACAACAAAAAACACTTCGGTCGACCCAAACGGTTTTATTAAAAATGCTTCGCCTATCATTAGTCTGTATGCTGACAAAATTGAGTTAAATGATGAAGCCAGCGAGCAACCAATCACGTTTGAAAAACTAGGCGTTGGCGACTATCTTGTAAAAGGCTCGACAGGTTTTGCTCAAGAGGGCTGGTATATCGAGATGCCAAAAGACGCAAACGGTAATGTACTTGTCGCAGTTGTCTATGAGCAGCTAGACAATAATGATATCAGCGTCAAAACATACGCTAAGACATTTGACCCTGAAACAGGCGATATTATTGCGAACACCGCAAAACCCCGTGACATCCCATCTACTCGTTGGATTGACTTACGTTTGCAAGCTTTACCACAGACAGACATCAAACCTTTTAATAACTATGAAACGGCTATCCTAGATGCTTAATTCAGATTTTCAAAAGCTCAGTGTCGCAGGTATTGTCACACTGTATCAATTAGATGCCACGCGCTTAGGCGGTGGCGTTTTTTATTGGCACGGACATATCACTTGGGAAGATTGGGCGCGTATCTTAGACTATGCAGGCGATAGCAGTTTGATTGACAACAATCAATTAGCAGGGCATGACTACGATATCAGCAGCACGGATAAAGAGATTAAGCGCGATATTATTTGGCAGGGGCAAGTGTACTCGCCGATTGCGATACAGTCTGACGGACTTGAGCTGCGTGGCGATGGCAAAGCCAGTACACCAAATCTAGTATTATCAAATACGATTAACGGTATCAATGGCGCTGTGTCTGCGCTGTGTCTGCATTTTAATGATTTTGCAGGGGCAAAACTGACGGTTATCACCACCCTAGCCAAGTATCTTGATGCGGCTAATTTTGTCAATGGCAATCCATCGGCGGCAAACGAGTATAAACAGCAGATTTGGTTTGTTGAGCAAAAAACATCCGAAAATCACAGTCAAGTATCGTTTGAATTGTCTAACCCTGTCGATTTTGAAGGCGCAAAAATCCCCTGCCGAGAGATTACTAACTATTGTCACTGGTGCGTCACTGGGCGCTATCGTGGCGAAGAATGTGGCTATATGGGTGCGGCAATGTTCACCGAAAAAAATGAACTTACAGACAATCCCGAAATGGATAAATGTGGCGGCACAATCCAATCCTGTAAAATCAGATTTGGTGAAAACAATCCATTGCCGTTTGGCGGCTTCCCAAGCAGTAGTTTGAGTTAAGTGGTATAATAATCAAAACAATTAAAAGGAGGTAATGATGAAAGCTGAATTTAAAAATTTTGATTTAAATAGCACCCTACCATCTGCTGACAAGGCGATTAATGATATTTTTTTAACAATCGCTAAAACAAGCAATACTGACAACATCAAGTTAATACAAACTGACTTTAGCAAAAACGATGTACAACTTAGTGAGCATTTAGCTAATATAACCGAAATCTGTGATTACAACGCTAAGGTACTGGGTTTGCAGTACGAAAAACCGCAAATCGTCATAGGCAGTCTAACATTGGAAGAGCATTTAGCTTGTAGAAATATCGGTAAAGTTTACGATGCAATACATCAAGCTTTTGATTTATATTTATCGCGTTAGCAAACAAATCAACTCATAAACCACCGTCATTGGTGGTTTTTTTATGGGCGAAAAATGAAACTTACTAAAAAACTCAAGACAGCGATATTAAACCACGCAGAGTCCGAATATCCGCGAGAGTGTTGCGGCTTGATTGTCGGCGGTAACTATATCCCCTGCACCAATCAATCTACCCTTGATAGCCAGTTTGCTATCAACCCACAGGACTATGTAGCAGCCAGTGAGCAAGGCGAGATTACCGCTATTGTGCATAGCCACCCCGATGGCTCAAGCACGGCTAGCGAAGTCGATAAGGCGCAAATGGCATTACACGGCTTACCGTGGGTGATTGTCGGTTACCCACAAGGCGATTTTGCTATCCATCAACCTACTGACTACACAGCCCCATTGCTAGGACGAGAGTATTATCATGGACTACAAGATTGCTATAGTTTGTGCCGCGATTATTATCATCGCGAATGCGGTATTGGACTTAGTGATTATGTACGTGATGATTTATGGTGGGAGTTAAAAGACAATCCTAGCCTGTATCTTGATAATTTTAAAAATGAGGGCTTTATTGAGATTGACCCTACTATCACACCCCTACAAAAACATGATGCGATTTTATGCCGTGTTGGGCGTACTGAGCACGTTAACCATGCAGTCATCTATCTAGGTGACGGGCAGCTTACCAGCGAGCAAACGCCTAGTGTAGTGGGTGACAATATCATCTTGCATCACCCTTACGGTCGCCTATCGGTGCGTGAAGTTTGGGGCGAAATGTGGGCTAAACGTGCTGTCGTGTATTTACGATATAAGGATTATTTGTGAAAACTATTAAGCTTCACGGAATCTTGGCTAAGAGATTCGGACAGTTCTTTAAGCTTGACGTGCAAACCGCGCGTGAAGCCACCCATGCGATTGCCTGTCAAAACGCAGAATTTAAACGCTTTATGCTAGAGAGTGACAAGCTTGGTTTAAAGTTTGCGGTGTTTTTAGGGCGTAAAAATATCAGCGCAAATGACATTGATAATATCACCGACACCGATGTTATCCATATTGTGCCGCGCATTGTGGGTAGTGGTGGCAATGCTTTTAACTGGCTGCAAGTGGTAGCAGGTGCGGTATTGGTTGGTGTGGGCGCGTTTACGTTTGGCGCAACGACAGCAACAGGTGCAGCACTCATCGGCGCAGGGATTGGGATGTTTGTAGGTGGTGTGGCAGGGTTATTCATGCCAACGGTTGATATGAGCAATCAAGACCCTGACGGCAATAAAGCAAATAAAGGGTTTGGTAGTGCGGTCACTACCGTATCACAAGGCAACCCAGTGCCAATACTCTATGGTGAGCGCGAGATTGGCGGTTTTTACGCCTCAGGCGGTATTTACGCAGAAGATGCAATGTAAGGATAAAAAAGATGATTAAAGGCGCAAAAGCAGGACAACAACAGCAACGACAACCTAATATTGCTAAAGACAGCGCAGCGTCAATCAGCTATTTAAAAATCCTGTACGGCTTGTCTGAAGGTGAAATCAGCGGCTTAGCCAATGGCGCAAAATCTATCTATCTTGACGATACGCCATTACTTGACGATAGCGGCAATCCTAACTTTAAAGACGATAATGGCAATCTAGCGGTAACGTGGGATTTTCGCAGTGGTACGAATGACCAAGACTATATTAAAGGTTTTCCATCGGTTGAGAATGAAACCAATATCAATGTCGAGTTAAAAGGTGGCACGCCATACGTCAAAACTGTCACCAATGGGCAGTTGTCTGCTGTGCGTTTGCGCCTGTCTTGGGGTGCGCTGCGTAAGCAAGAAACCAATGGCGATGTAAACGGTATAACGATTGAATACGCGATTGACTTGTCAACGGATGGTGGTGCGTATCAAACCGTTTTAAATACCCAAGTCAGCGATAAAACATCGGCAAAATATGAACGTAGCCACCGTATTGACTTGCCCCGCGGCAACACATGGAATATCCGTGTGCGCCGCCTAACACCAAATGCGACAAGCGATTTAATCTCGGACAAAATGTATGTCGATGCTATTACAGAGATTATTGACGCTAAATTGCGCTACCCAAACACCGCTATGCTTGGCCTACAGTACAATGCTGCTACCTTTAGTAATGTTGCTAAACTGGCGGTGCGTTGTCGCGGTAAAATTATATCCGTACCTAGCAACTATGACCCGGTAACGCGCACGTATAACGGCATTTGGGATGGTACGTTTAAACAAGCCTACTCAAACAATCCGGCTTGGGTGTATTACGATATCTGTACACAGTGGCGCTATGGCTTGGGTGATAGACTCACCAGTGCGATGATTGATAAATGGTCATTGTATGCCCTTGCACAATATTGCGACCAACAAGTGAGTGATGGTAAAGGCGGTAATGAGCCACGTTTTAGCGTCAATGTGTATTTGCAAGCCCAGCAAGATGCGTTTAGCGTGCTGCAAAGCCTGGCATCAATTTTTAGAGCCATGAGTTATTGGCAAGGCGAGCAGATCGTATTGGATGCTGATTTACCCAAAGACCCTGTTTATACGTTTAGCCGTGCTAATGTGGTTGGCGGCGAGTTTAGCTATACAGGTACTCGTGCGCGTGATCGTCATACCATTGCAAAAGTGGCATGGGATAACCCCGAGCAAAAATTTAAAACCGAATATGAATTTGTACGCGATGAAGCCGCGATTGCCAAATATGGCGTTAAAGTGCTTGATTTGTCGATTGTCGGCTGCACCAGTCAAGGGCAAGCGCAACGTGCAGGATTGTGGGCGTTAAAGTCTGAGCAATTAGAGACACGCACGGTTACCTTTAAAACTGGCTTGGATGGTTTTATCCCCACTGTGGGCAGTATTATCAACGTATCTGATGAGGTGCTAGCAGGTCGTGCCAATGGCGGTCGCGTATCTGCCGTGTCGAGTGATTTTTTAACTGTCACGCTTGACCGTGATACTGTTGTGAGCGCAGGCGATACGCTTATCATCAATGGTAATAACGGTAAAGCGCAGCGCCGTATTGTGTCATCTGTCAATGGTCGTGATATAACTGTATCTATGGCGTTTACTGATATCAGTTCACAAAACGTATGGGCAGTCGATAGCAGTGACTTAAAAACGATGCAATTTCGCGTCTTGTCGATTAAGCAAGATGATGTGACGTTTAGTATCACCGCGCTGCAGCATGAGCCGCAAAAGTATGATGCCATTGATTATGGTGCGATTGTTGAGCCAACATCTATCAGCATCATTAAACCCAACGTCATCGATGCGCCTAAAAACATTGCAATTACTCAGCGCAATCGTGTTGAGCAAGGGCAAAACATTGCCACCATGATTGTATCGTGGGAACAAGTTAGCGGCGCAGTAGCGTATGATGTTGAATGGCGCAAAGATGATGGCAACTGGACAAAAGTACCACGCACAGGTAACAACTCAATTGAGATTGATGGCGTCTATAGCGGTAACTATCTAGCGCGCGTTGCGTCTGTGTCCGCGTTTGATTTGGTATCAAACTTTGCCACATCTATGCTTACGGCAGTTGTCGGTAAATTAGGCACGCCGCCCAGCCTTGCAAGCCTTAAAGCCACAGGTATTTTATTTGGTATGCAGTTGGATTGGCTGTTTGCTCAAGGCTCAAGCGACACTAACTACACTGAGATACAAGTAGCAAGTGCGCCCGATACCAATGTCGCACTGTTAGGTACTTATGCCTACCCAACTAATACCGCAACAATTAACGGTTTACAAGGCAATTTAACGCAATATTATCGTGGTCGTATCGTTGATAAATTGGGCAATGTATCACCGTGGACGGCTTGGGTTAAAGGCGTAACCAGTGCCGATGCCAGTAAAGTATTAGACTTGCTGAACGGTCAAATCACCGAATCACAGCTTTATAAAGATTTGGGTGCAAAGATTGATAAAATCGGTACGCTTGAAGATGGGTTATCGCAAGAGATACAAAACCGTGAGAACGCTATCAATGCATCAAAAGCAGCCGTACAACAGGACTACACGCATTATGTGGACACCCTACTCAATGCGCCAAACGGTGTTAATGAACGAATCACCAAAAGCACTGATGGGCTAACCACCTATCTTAAGACCTACAAAGACAGCAACGGCAATTATGTCGGTGGCGTGGTCGATGAGGTTGCAACTAAAATCGGTGATAACGGCACACTGGTTACTAAATTAGATGGCGTGTTTGCTCAAGTCAATCCAGAGATGGCAGGTAGCACTAACGATTTAGCGGGTAGTGACAAATTTGCAGGGGTGTGGACTGAGCAATCGGCAAGAATTGATGCTGATAGTAGCTTGTCACTAAAGATTGATAATCTTAACAGTGAATTTGGTAGCAATCAAGCCAAGATTACCAGTCAATATTACACTCTAGCCGATAATTTATCGAGTGTAGCAAGTAAAGTTGACTTAATTACTGCGCTGTCAGATGGTAATGTTGCTGAATTTGTAAATACGGTTTATACAAAAGCAGCGACAAATGATGCGATTAATAGCGGTATTCGTCAATTTAAAACGGATTACTATGATAAAGAGATGCCGCTTAAAGCCAGTGCTAAAGCGGTTGAGGATATCACCAACCTAGTTGGCGAGCAAAACCAAAATATCACAGCAATGTCTCAAAAGATTGACGGTGTATTTGCTCAAGTCAATCCAGAGATGGCGGGCAGTAATGAGTCATTAGCGGGTAACGATAAACAAGCTGGCGTATGGACTGAGCAATCAGCACGTATTGAAGGCGATGTTGCTACTGGCATCCGTATCGACAATGCTGTTAGCGAAATCAACGGCATTAAAGCTGCGATACAAGAGCAGGAACTTACTTACTCAAACGGTGTTGATGCGCTTGCCGCTAAAATCACGACAGTGCAGGGCGTGGTGAATGGTCAAAAGCAATCGGTTGAAGTGATACAAGGGGTTGGTGATGTAACAAAGCTGAAACTCGAAACTGAAAAGGCGCGTAATGACAACAGTATTGACGCATTAACTGTGCAAGCGACAAAACTACAAGATAGCATTACTACGTTAACCAAACAGATTGCTAGTCTAAATGACAAACGCACACCAGATAATGCTGCATTAACTGACGAAAGTATTGCTAAATTGCAAGCGGCAAGGGTTGAGGCGCAAACTGCGCTCGATGCTATCCCTGCACAAAAACAGCAATTACTTGACGAGAAAAAACGCCTTGATAGTTTGGTGTTGACTGAGAGCAAAATCAAAAATCAGTACACTATCAGACTAGACGGTAATAATCGTGTTGCTGGGTTTGGCTTAGCATTGGATGATACAAATAATTTTGACTTTGCCATCCGTGCTGATAAGTTTTACATTGCACCGCCTGAAGGCACAGGTAACGGGGTCAGCCCATTTATGGTGTTGACCTCACCACAGGTTATCAATGGTACGACTGTGCCAGTTGGGACGTATATCAAAGGTGATTTAATTGCTACAGGCTCAATTACGGCTGATAAGATTGACACTAGAGGTTTGTCTATCAGAGATGCCAATGGCAACGTACTATTTGGGTCGGGAACGGCATTAGATGTTGCCAATATCACTGGTTTGGGTGGTCTTGCTACTAAAGACACGGTAACTACAAGTGAGGTTACTGGTTTGGGTAGTCTTGCAAAGGTTGATAAACTAACTACTAGCAATATCACCACTTATGTTGATGGGTTGGGTGTTAGAAACTTGCTTGTTGGTGATGCTCAAATTACAACCGCAAATATTGGCACAGCACAAGTTGATACGCTACAAATTGCAGGTGAAGCGGTAGTTGTGCCAAAAATGCTATATAACCCTAATGCTATCATGTTTGGTAAAAATGGTTTAGTAGAATTAGGTGCATCTAGTATCAACACTCAAGGGTCGCCTGTTATTGTCACTATAAGCATGGAGTCATTTAACTTCAGTTATTCTTACATATCAGATAGCGCAGATAACTATTTAGAGTTATATCTATTATTAACTCTAAAGAGGAATGGCAACACAATTAAGACGTATGAGTTTGGTAGCTCATATTTAGTTGAGGCAATCCCAAGAGGCGATGTGTATAACTACAATAATACTTTAGCTATTGGTGGTGTAAATACTACGCTACCACCGTTTCTTGATGTACCACCTAATGCAGATACACGCTACTCAGTAGAAGGTGTAATAATGCGAAGGAGCAATGGGCAGGTTTGGAAAACTGCTGATATGGTTATGAAAGGTTTTTCTATATTCTTACAAGGTGTGAAACGATGAGTATATTGTTTATATATCAAATTATTGATGGTAAGTTTTTATATCAATGCACTGGCAGCATTAACAGTATCATGCTTGACTTGACGGATGACAAAGACTTTACATTAACTCAGCCGCCTAATTACGACAAGGCATGGTATTGGTATAACAATCAGTGGAACAACAAACCTAGCAATTAAGCTAGGTTTTTTTACTTAAGGAGGCGTAAATGCCGCACAATGTAGCTGTAGTCAAGACAGCGATTGTTGGAGTTGTTGGCAGCACTGGAAATATCGTGCTGTCTGCGGCATCTGCTGTCGCTATCACCGAGCAATTAAACATTGCTCAACCTTTTTTACACTTGTATCTGCCATTATGGTTTGGGTACTTGATGGTTTTTATTTTAGCCTTAGTTGGGGCGGTTGGCTCATTGTTTACTGATACCATGCAGCACTCGAAGGCTGGCAAGGCTAAAAACTTTTTCATGGGTTTTTTACTGGGTATCGTTGGCGCATTTGTGATACTACCAAACCTTACCACTAAGCCGCCAACATTTGAATTAATGTTTATCACGTCACTAGCATTTGCCTTCAGTGGCGTTGTCCTGCTTAACAACTTATCTGTGATACTACATAGCGATATGCTCAAAAATGGCATGGTAAATGCGGCAGGTGAAGCAGGGGGTATTGTGAAAAATCGCTTCCTTAGAGCCTTAAAAGTATTTTTTGGCATGGACGACAAAGGGGGTGAGTCATGATTGATTTAACCAACATTGACTATATGCTAAGTCTCAACCGACTGACGCCAATGGTTGCGATATTTTTGACGTTAATTGCCTTATTTAGCAAAAAATACATCACAAGAGACTATGTATCATCGAGCATCATGCACTTAACGATTCTCCTATGGACTATGCTGATTTGGGCTGATTGGGGTAGTGAGGTATTTAGACCATCAAGACAAACAATAGTAGCTAGGTGTCTAATGGTAGTTATCCTGGGGCTTGTAGTGCTTCTTATTAGAAACTACTCAAAGATATTTAGACGCATGAAATTTAATAATCAAGCATTGTCAGATGAAAAAAATCGACTTAAGCAGTTGCTGCAAGACCAACTCAATCAAGACAAACCAAACAAAAACCACACCGCCAAATAAGGCGGTTTTTTTATGGAGAACGGCAATGAAAACAAGTAACAAAGGTAAAGCGATTATCAAGCAATACGAAGGCTTTAGAGCCAAGCCCTATCTATGCCCAGCAGGTGTGCCTACTATTGGCTATGGTGCGACATACTACACTGATGGGCGCAAAGTGACGCTAAGAGATGCACCAATTAGCGAAGCGGTTGCAGATAAGCTACTCGATAAAATGCTTGCCAAGTACGAGGATGCAGTCAATCGCTATGTGCAAGTGCCTATCAATCAAAATCAGTTTGATGCGCTCGTGTCGTTTTGCTATAACTTGGGGCAAGAGAATCTACGCAATAGCACGTTACTCAAGAAAGTAAATGCCAAAGATTACAAGGGTGCGGCTGACCAATTTCTGCGCTGGAACCGTGCAGGTGGCAAGGTATTGGCAGGACTTACCAAACGCCGCACTGATGAACGTAAGTTGTTTTTGTCTTAAAGATAATAATCATCACCACGGCTTTTACTTTCAAGCCGTGCGATTTTTTCTCTCAGACAGAGTAGCCGGTTTTCAAGTTCGTCGTCTGTGAGCTCTGCCACCGCTTTGTCACCGATTTCTAAATCAGGATTGGTGGCAAGGTGGTACAGGGCTTCGGTGATGATGCGATAGTCTAAGTTGTCAAGTTGCATATTGAACCTCAATATCAAAACAGTTGCTTAACATCAGCAATCTTAATGTAATAGGCGGAATCATAGTTGATGAAGCCGTTTTCTACTTCATTCCATTTGACCATGGTTTCTTTGTCCAAATGTCCAACTACGGTGCAGTGTATATTTGCACAGGTGCGAATTTCAGCGCGTTTTGTCGTATAACCCTGATGTATTTTTTCAACATATACAGGCTTCATTGCTTGATCTAATCTTTCTTGTTCTTGTCGCTGCTGTTGGGCTTTTACATTCGCCATGGTTTGTTGATAATTCTGCTCACTTTGTTGCAAAAAGTCATTACCAGCTTTTTGTATTCTGCCCATGTACCAGGGAAGGACAACAAAGTATAAGAATGCTAGAAAAGTCATGCTTAGTAAAAATTGTTTTAAAACTTTTTGTTGTCTACGATTCATATCAGACTCTACTAAAGGCTTAAGTAAAATATTTGCTAATAACATCTTCTTGTGTCAATCCAGCTTCTGCAAAGTACACTTTCTCTATCTCATTGAGTGCTTCACGAATTTCACGCTGTGAGATTTGGATATACTGCAACGTCACATCGTCACTGGTCTTGCTGTCCTGGTGATTTAGCAATCTTTTCAAAACTGGGTAATTCATTGACAATCGATTGGCCACACTAATGAAAGTGCGTCTCAAATCATGTGGCGTAATGTATAAACCAGCCTTGCCGCTAATCACTTCGTAGCTGCCACCCAAGTCTTTGACATGATCATCAATCCGTTTTATCTGCGACGGGAACACCCATTCGCTACCTTGGGCAAACTTTGCCCGGTGCCGCATTAACGCCCATAAAACATCACCCATGGGCAGCGGATAATCACTGCCATTTTTTGTATCTTTGAATAAAATCTTGCCAGTCTTTAAATCGATATCCGACCATGCCAGTGTTTGCGCTTCATTGAGTCTTACGCCGGTTATCATAAACACAAGCATAATATCACGGGCATTGTGAGAATATGGCGCCTGTCTATGTGACCATCTATCTATATGCTCGAGTACAGCTTTTAAAAACTTGCCCAAGTATTCTTCTTCGACGTGGCGTTTTTTAGGTTTAATCGGGTTCCAGTCTTTTTTGACATTAAGAATATTGATGGGTTGTTCTTTGATGATAGGTTCTTCTTCATCATCGAGAAAAGAGTGACGGCAATAGTTCCATACCGACCTAAGTACGCGCATCGATGCATTGGCTTGCGCTGGACTGTCTTTTGTAAGTCTGGCATGGCGGTCACTAATCATTGATTTGGTGATATCGTTAATTGGTAAATCGAGCCAATCTTTAAGCAGTGTTAATATTTGGCGGTCATAGGATTTAATCGTTTCATCGGTCAATGTCTTTTTACTTTTAAAGTACTCATAACATTCTCTGAGTGTTGGTACTGTAGCGGGGGAATCACTTTGCTTTTTATTGGGGTCAATGCCTTGGACCAGATTGCTGATAATGGTAACGGCTTTTTCTCGGGCTTCAGTCAGTGTGATAAGCGATATGTCAGATATGACAACTCGGTGCAACTTGCCAGCCACACGTTTATTGACGATATAGGTTTTTCCAGATTTGCGGACAAACACGGCAAAGCCGGCTAAAGATGAGTCTTGATAGATTTTATCTTTACCGTCGTATTTGAGATTATCAATGAATGTTTTAGAGAGTTTATTTGCCATGAAAATATACTACATGTGAATACATGGCAAGTATATTAATCCATTTAAAAAGGCTTGTAAAAGTATACGGATAGTATACTCGACAGCGAAAGACGTGTGATTTAGATAGCTTAAAAAAGGTAAATTTTAGGCATTAAAAAACCCCTGATATCAGCATTATCAAGGGTTTCAATATATGGTGCCCGGGGCCGGACTTGAACCGGCACGCTCGTAAGAGCGAGGGATTTTAAATCCCTTGTGTCTACCAATTTCACCACCCGGGCAGGGTAGTCACAGCACTGACGCTTGGCGTCGTGTGGTGTCTGTGTCAGAAGTGGGTGCTATTATAATCAGTTTTGTTAACTTTGCAAGCAATTTTTTACGATATTTTTTCGCGTTTATTGCTGACTCATAATAACAAAACAATAGTACCGCAAAATGAAAATGGAGGCTGAGGCCGGAATCGAACCGGCGTCCGCGGATTTGCAATCCGATGCATGGCCACTGTGCTACCCAGCCATTTCATTTAGGTTTGCTATGATAGCAAAAATTTTTAAAAGTGCAAGGACTTTTTTAGCCATTTAAGCGATGTAATGAAGGATTGTGAAGGGTATTTGAGCGCTAATTTAGCGGTTAAACATTTTCAATGGATGTTATCACGCCACAAAATCGGTTAAAATAACGCAAATTTTTTGCTAACCGACTTTTTGTTGACCGATTCGTTATTAATTGAGGAACCACCATGACTGCGACAGTGTTAGATGGCAAAGCGTATGCCAAACAAATGGAAGCTGAACTTGCCGAGCGGGTTGCCAAGTTAAAACAAGACTCTGGACGCACGCCGATTTTGGCAACGATTTTGGTGGGCGATGACCCTGCCTCTGCAACTTATGTCAAAATGAAAGGCAATGCCTGTCAACGTGTGGGTATGGATTCCTTAAAAGTTGCAATGCCACAAGCCACCACCACCGAGCAGCTATTGGCAAAAATTGCCGAGCTTAACAACAATCCTGACGTGCATGGGATTTTGCTACAACACCCTGTGCCCAGCCAAATTGATGAGCGTGCCTGTTTTGATGCCATTGCGCTGGCAAAAGATGTGGATGGCGTGACTTGTTTAGGCTTTGGCAATATGGCGATGGGCGAGCCTGCGTATGGTTCTTGCACCCCGCAAGGCATTATGTATTTATTAGAAAAAAACGGCGTTGAGCTTGCTGGTAAGCATGCGGTGGTCGTGGGTCGTAGCGCGATTTTGGGTAAACCGATGGCGATGATGCTATTAAACGCCAACTGTACTGTGACCATTTGCCACTCACGTACCCAGAACTTAGCAGAATTGGTCAAACAAGCGGATATCGTGGTGGGTGCTGTGGGGAAACCAGAACTTATCAAAAAAGATTGGATTAAATCGGGCGCCGTGGTGGTCGATGCAGGGTTTCACCCGCGTACCCATGCGGATGGCACGAGCGGTGGCGTGGGTGATATTGAGCTGACAGGTATCGAAGCTATTGCCTCAAGTTATACCCCAGTGCCAGGTGGCGTAGGTCCAATGACCATCAATACACTCATCCGTCAAACGGTAGAAGCGGCAGAAAAAGCAGCAGCAAAATAATGGGTTTGAATTAAAAAAGGAAGTGTTTAAAGCTTCCTTTTTTTGTACATTTTTTTTGTATTCATTTTTTCACCATGACTGGAGATCTCTACGTGACTGATGCTGAAACTTCGACCTATAAAACTTCCCCCTATAAAACCTCAATGCCATCAAATGCTGCTGACTCATCAGCCGTTTTTCACCAACTGATTACCGCATTGCAGCAAGTGTTGCCTAGCGCTAAGCTTGCCAAGACATATGTGCCGCTACTATCTAAGCCGAATCAACCTTTTTATTTATGGCTCATTGATCCAGATTTTTGTCATGAAGATTTGACGCCAGCGGTGATAGAAAATCTGTGGAATAATTGTCCATATTGGGTGTTTGCATGGGCGTCCGGGCAAGTATTGGCGCAGTATATTTTGCGGCAGCCACAGATGGTGCGCAATAAAGTGGTGATGGATTTTGGCGCAGGGTCGGGGATTGTCGGTATTGCCGCAAAAATGGCGGGTGCCAAACGGGTCATTTGCTGTGATATTGATAGCGTGAGCCTAACTAGCTGCCAAGCCAATGCGCAATTAAATGGGGTAACGGCTGAGCTGCTAGATAATTTATTTGAGTTAAAACAGCAATTTGGCATGGATAAAGTCGATGTGCTGTTGGTCGCGGATGTGCTGTATGACAAAGCCAACTTGCCGTTATTAGATGTGTTCTTACAATACACGCATGAGGTTTGGGTGGCTGATAGCCGCGTCAAAAATTTTGCTCACCCGCGCTACCACAAGGTAACGACGTTGGATAACACAACCACTTTGCCCGATATGGATGAAGCCAAGCAGTTTAACCAAGTAGTCCTTTATCGCAGTACCGATTGACTCAGAAATAGCAGGATTATAGTAGTATGAAGTGTATGCCCGCCAAAAACCCTCGCCTTTGTTTTCTGTACTTTTAAGGCTATGAAATAATTTGTAACATAGTTATCGCATTATCGCTATTTTCAAGGCATAATAAGCCACACCCCTATTTTTAATCATCTGTTTGTTCAATACCATCCCCGATGGCATGCACCGCGGCATCATTATTGATGACAACAGCTAGATGATTGCCTTCCCGTTTTACGTTTAGAAAAGGAATCCTAATATGAGTATTTGTATCACTGCCACAGGATTATACACCCCGCCTTACAGCATCAGTAACGAAGAGTTGGTCGCAACTTTTAACCAATATGTTGACAACTATAATGCCAAAAATGCCGATGCCATCGCCCGTGGTGAGAAGACAGCACTCGTGCATTCGACGGCTGAATTTATCGAAAAAGCCTCAGGTATCAAATCCCGTTATGTGATGGAAAAAGACGGAATTTTAAACCCAGATATCATGGCGCCTGTGATTCCTTATCGCAAGCTTGGCGAAGAGATGTCCATCATGGCAGAAATGGGTCTAGATGCACTCAAACAAGCACTGGACAATGCAGGTTTACAAGGTAAAGACTTAGACGGTATTATTGTTGCTTGTTCAAACTTCCAGCGCGTGTATCCTGCCATCGCCATTGAAATCCAACAATATATTGGTATGCAAGGCGGTTTTGGCTTTGATATGAACGTCGCCTGTAGCGCAGCAACCTTTGGTATCGCCCAAGCGGTCGGTCTGATCAAATCTGGCACTGCCAGACGTGTCGCCATGGTCAATATCGAAATTACCTCAGCGCACCTCAACTGGCGCAACCGTGACAGCCACTTTATCTTTGGCGATGTGGCAACCGCGACGATTATCGAAGAGATTGACGAAAAAACAGCCACACCCAAAGGCTATGAAATTTTAGATAGTCATCTGTTTACTCAGTTTTCAACCAATATTAAAAATGAATACGGCTTTTTGGATCGCAGTGAATTCTTAGCCGCTGGTACACCGATGTATCCTGATATCGACGCGCCTGTGACCGACAAATTGTTCTTGCAAGAAGGTCGCAAAGTATTTCGTGAAGTGTGTCCTGCCGTGTCCAATTTAATCCTTGAACTGCTCCATAAAAACCACGTTGAGCCACAACAACTCAAAAAAATGTGGCTGCACCAAGCCAATGCCAACATGATTGATTTGATTTTACGCACCGTGTTGGGCAAAGATGCGGATAAATCAATCGCGCCCATGGTACTGGCAGAATATGCCAATACCAGCTCCGCCAGTCCCATGATCGTGTTTCATAAACACCAAGAAAATATGCAATCGGGTGATTTGGGTGTGATTTGCTCGTTTGGCGCAGGTTACTCAATTGGGGGTGTGTTGGTTAAAAAAGTCTAAGCTTTTTATTGCCTATCACGAAACCCATGCAAATCCCCCCAAAATGTGGCAAAATATCCGATTATTTTGCCATTTTTATTTTTAGGCCCTAAATTAAGCCAAAACTTTTAAGCCATCATTATGAAAGAATCTTTACGTTTTCGCCTTGACCAAATGTCTGACCGTTTCGAAGAAGTCACCGCCATGCTGTCTGAGCCAGAAACCATGAATGACAACAAAAAATTCCGTGAATTATCGGTTGAGCACAGTGATTTATCAGCATTGGTCGATGTCTGGGGCAAATACCGCCAAGCGGAAGAAGATTTGGCAACCGCTGAAGAAATGCTGTCAGATTCAACGGGCGATGGCGACATGAAAGAAATGGCACAAGAAGAAATCCAAGCCGCCAAAGATACCATCAATGAGCTTGAAGACGTGCTCAATGTGATGATGCTGCCTAAAGACCCGAATGATAAAGTGCCTGCCTTCTTAGAGATTCGAGCAGGGACGGGCGGCGATGAAGCGGCGATTTTTAGTGGGGATTTGTTCCGTATGTATGAGCGTTATGCGGCAACCCAAGGTTGGACAGTGGAAGTATTGTCCGAGAACGAAGGTGAGCATGGCGGCTATAAAGAAATCATCAGCCGCGTATCGGGCACGGGTGTATATGGTCGCTTAAAATTTGAGTCGGGTGCACACCGGGTGCAACGGGTGCCAGAGACTGAAAGCCAAGGACGGGTGCATACTTCGGCTTGCACGGTCGCGGTGATGCCAGAAGTTGAGATTGATGATACCGTGGATATCAACCCTGCCGACTTGCGTATCGATACGTATCGTGCCAGTGGTGCAGGTGGTCAGCATATCAATAAAACCGACTCTGCAGTGCGTATTACCCATATTCCAACAGGCACGGTGGTCGAGTGTCAGCAAGAGCGTAGCCAACACGCCAACCGCGATAAAGCCATGAAAATGTTGGTATCCAAAATTCAGCAAGAAAAAGTGCAAAAACAAATCGATGCGTCGAGCGATATGCGTAGAAACCTTGTCGGTAGTGGTGACCGCTCGGAGCGCATTCGTACTTATAACTTTCCGCAAGGGCGAATGACCGACCACCGTATTAATTTAACGCTGTATAAACTCGATGCGATTATGCAGGGTGACTTAGATGAGCTTCTCGACAGCCTACTGCGTGAGCACCAAGCCGATTTGATGGCATCGGTGAGTGGGGAAGAATAACGGGTATGTTGGATTAATAGGATAAAACTTTATTTTTACCATTTGGCATAAAAATTTTAACTTTTGATAGTGTAACTAAAATTGTGGGAAAACATCATGTCACAGCAAAACCAAACTGAAAATGCAGCAACCGAAGCGCATGTGGAAGACAGCCAAGACGTCAACGAACTTATCAAACAACGTCACAGCAAACTTGATTTAATCAAACAAGCAGGCAGAAACCCTTATCCAAATCAATTCAAACGCAAAGAATACGCCCAAGATTTGCAGCAGCAATTTGCCGATAAAGACAAAGAAACATTGGCAAACAGCGATAAAGTCATGGTGACTGTCGCTGGTCGTATCATGCTCAAACGGGTGATGGGTAAAGCCAGCTTTGTGACCATTGCCGACATGACAGGGCGTATCCAAGCCTATGTCAGCAAAAACGACTTGGGCGAAGAGATTTACAATGACTTTAAAACGTGGGATATCGGTGACATTATTGGTGTGACAGGTTATGTATTTCGTACCAACACCGGTGAATTATCTGTGCATGCCACCGAAGTACAGTTATTGACCAAATCATTACGCCCACTGCCAGACAAATTCCATGGGTTAAGCGATACGGAGGCTCGCTATCGTAGCCGTCACCTTGACCTGATGACCAATGAAGACAGCCGTAACGCCTTTATTATCCGTAGTAAAGTCATCGCAGGTATTCGTGAGTATATGCTAAATGAGCGTTATATGGAAGTTGAAACCCCGATGATGCACGTCATTCCAGGTGGTGCGGTGGCTCGTCCATTTGTCACCCATCACAATGCGCTTGATATGCCGCTTTTTTTACGCATTGCGCCAGAGCTGTACTTAAAACGTCTAGTCGTGGGTGGTTTTGAGCGTGTGTTTGAGATCAACCGTAATTTTCGTAACGAAGGGGTATCGGCGCGTCATAACCCAGAATTTACCATGATTGAGTTTTATCAAGCCTATGCCGATTATGAAGATTTGATGAAACTGACTGAAAATATGTTTGAAAAACTGGCAAACGATATTTTAGGTACCACGGAGATTGATTATCAAGGTGAAGCAATTAGTTTTAAAGCGCCATTTGAACGCTTGCCAATGACCAAAGCGATTGAAAAATACGCGGATAATTTTGACATGAGCAAAATTGCAGACCGTGATTATCTAGCGGATTATGCCAAAAACGTACTCAGACAAGACGTTAAAGACATCTTTGGGATTGGCAAACTGCAAACCATCATCTTTGAAGAAACCGCAGAAACCAAACTGCGCCAACCAACCTTCGTCACAGAATATCCTGCCGAAACTTCACCGCTAGCACGCCGTAACGATGACAATAGCGAGATTACTGACCGTTTTGAACTATTTATCGGCGGGCGTGAGATTGCCAACGGCTTTAGCGAGCTCAATGACCCAATCGACCAAGCCGAGCGGTTTAAACAACAAGTGGCTGAGAAAGATGCAGGCGATGATGAAGCGATGCATTATGATGCAGAGTTTATCGAAGCATTGTCCTATGGCTTGCCACCGACTGCAGGCGAGGGCATCGGTATTGACCGTTTGGTGATGTTATTTACCAATGCACCGAGTATTCGTGATGTGATTTTGTTCCCCCATATGCGACGTAAAGACGTCTAAAAAATACCAATACAGCGTTAATATAGCGTTAGCTTTGAAAACCGCAGTCATTATGGTGACTGCGGTTTTTTTATGATAATCCAGTCCTCAACAAAGCCAACCCTTACCCTTATTGAAGCCAGTAATATCAAAGATATCTTTTGAAACAAAACTAATAAAAAATCGGCTCAACTCATCAAATAATCAGTGTTAGACTAAACTGTATTTTTCGCTCAAACCCGTCTATTTTCTGACCTATCGTTGAGAAACGTTGACTATGACAGACCCCCGTTCAGACAAGCCTTTGGAAACCCCACCTGTTTTGCCGCCTACGTATCGTAAACCTAACAAATTTAATGTAATCCTCCCTTGGATTCTGTTACTACTAGTCCTGTTGGCGGGCTTGTGGATGATGACCAAGCCACAGTTGCCTTGGCAAAAAAATCAAGCGATGGTAGCCAGTCAGACCAGTTGGCAGCCGCCCAAATCTGAGCCTGTCGATACTAAAAAACTCGGTGATAATCCAAATGCTGCGGTGGCCTCTTATCACAATGCTGTCGCTGTCGCTGCCCAGTCAGTCGTCAATATCTATACCACGCAAAAAATCGAGGAGCATCCCTATATGAATGACCCGATGATGCGCCGCTATTTTGAATATCACGGTATCCCCAATGGCGAAAGCGATAATACCAATTTAGGCTCGGGTGTCATTATTTCGCAAGATGGCTATATCGTCACCAACTCGCATGTGATTTCCAAAGCCGATAACATTATCGTGATGCTCAATGATGGTCGTAAGGCAACGGCAAAAGTCATCGGCAACGATGTGGAAAGTGATTTGGCGGTGATTAAAGTTGATTTGACAGGGCTGAAACCCTTAGGATTTCGTGAACAGTCCACCCAAGTGGGTGATGTAGTGTTGGCAATTGGCAACCCGTTTGGGGTCGGTCAAACCGTCACCCAAGGCATTATTTCGGCAACGGGGCGCACGGGACTCGGTATCAACACGGTGGAAGATTTTATCCAAACCGATGCCGCTATCAATCCCGGTAACTCAGGGGGTGCGCTGGTGGATGCTTATGGTCAGCTGGTTGGTATCAACACCGCGATTTTTTCACGCTCGGGCGGCTCAATGGGCATTGGGTTTGCCATTCCTACCGAGATTGTCAAGCTTGTGATGAATGGCATTATTAAAGATGGTAAAGTGCACCGGGGCTGGCTTGGGATTGAATTACAAAGTTCGATGAAAGACCCAACCAAGCTAGGTGATGACACCCAGGGCGTTGAAGTGATGAACGTGATGCCCGATGGTCCTGCCGCCAAAGCGGGCTTGCAAAAAGGGGATATCATCACCGCAATGGATAATAAACCTGTCAATGATGCCAATACACTCATTCAAATGGTCGCACGTAAAGCACCCAACAGTGTGGTCAATCTCCAAGTGATGCGTAATAAAGCGCCAAGCAGCGTCAATGTGACCCTAGGCGAAAGACAACCCCAAGAGACTTTGACCGAGCTACCCACCTCACAAAACTTTGACCAAAATAATGATAGTGCTAATCAAAATGGCACCAGCAATGAGGATGACATTCGAGCAGAGTTAATGGAATTACTGAAAAAACATCATTAAACGTTATTCAAAACTTCAAAACTTCAAAAGTTTGCTGCGTTGCGGTTAGTTAGGTGCTTTACCTGCTCTGGTTGCCTGCTGTGGTTATCTGTTTTCATTACCTGCTAAGGTCAAACCACGCCCGCCATCCACTGCAATAATCTGCCCTGTGATATACGGGGCAGCTGCCAAAAATACCGCCACTTGCGCGATATCTTGCGGTGTGCCAATTCTTTTTAACGGTACGGCGCGGCAGATTTTGTCAATCGTTTCAGCGGTGAGCGCTTGCTCAGAGCCCTCTATGGGTAAAATGTTAATACCTGGTGCAATGCCATTGACGCGGATATCGGGTGCTAGTTCGATTGCTAGCGACTGCACCATCATTTGGTGCGCGGCTTTTGCCATGTTATAGACTGTATAACCCCCAAATGGCTTGCCATTGGCGTGAATGTCCAAAATGCTGATAATACAGCCTTGCGATTTTTTTAGATAAGGGTATAAATATTGGCTGATAAATAACGGGGTTTGCGCATTGGTCAAAAATAAATTTTGCCAGTCTTGCTGAGAGATTTGACCAAAGGGCGTCGGGTAAAAGCGTGAGGCATTATGAACCAAACAATCCAATCGACCAAAACTGTTGATTATGCGCCAAGTCAATTGTGGTAACGTTTCAAAATCCTCTAAATCCCCTTGCACACTTTTTGCTGACTGTGGGCGAATGGCATTACAGTAATCAACAAGTTCCATGGCTTCTGATTCGCTGGTGTGGTAATGGATGATGATATTATAATTGGCTTGATGCAGTGCCAGCACAAGCGCCCGACCAATTCGTTTGGCGCCACCTGTGACACACGCCACGCGGTACGGATTGGATACTTCGCTTATCGCGGCTGGATTTAACATCATTTGCTACCTACGTCTATTTGATTAAGCGGTTTGTCGTTTTAATCATTCATGCTTTAATTCATATAAGCCCAATTGGTTGGGATTGGAAAACCTCATGATTATCACACACCTTAAACGAGCGACACAACTTTATCAAGCGCTGCAAGATTATCAGCAAAGCACCCATGCCTTTAGCCAAAGCATCACCAAATGGCGCACCAAGTCCTAACGATTTACCTTAAATTTACATAAAAAAAGAGCAGGAGTCATCCCACTCTTAATTTTTGACACTTAAAAATTAGTTAGCTTTAAAATAGTTAACTTTAAAAAAAATTAGTTACCTTGCTCAAGCGTTTGTTGATAGGCTTGGTCAAAATTGACTGGCGCAAGTAACAATTGTGGGAAGCTACCACGGGTCACAATGTCACTGACCACTTCACGGGCATAAGGGAACAATACGTTTGGACAATACGCACCTAAAATTGCTCCCAATTGTTCTTCAGGGATATTTTGCAACATAAAGATGCCCGCTTGGTGTACTTCTGCGATAAATGCGGTTTCACCACCGTTATTAGCAGTCACATTAACGGTTAATATCACTTGGTAATGGTCATCATCCAACTTTTCAGCGGCACTTGATAGGTTGATATCAAGCTCTGGTTGCCATTCACGGGTAAATACATCTGCACCCGGTACTTCTAATGACATATCTTTAACATAGATACGCTCTAGCGCCAGTTGTGGTAAGTTTTGTTCGTCTGCCATGGTAGTGTCCTCAATTAACTGTTCTTACGGGAATTATAACAATATGACAGCTTTAACTTTATTTAAAAACTAGTCTAAAAACTATCAACTGTATTTATAATGGGGGTTATTTATCTAGTAAAGTTCTAGTAAAGTTTTTTAATCTGCGAACGGTTAATCCGCTAATAGACCATCAAGTTTGCCTTGACGCTCAAGACCAGCAAGTTGGTCATAACCACCAATGAAATTATCGCCAATAAAAATTTGCGGTACTGTGCGGTAATTATTGGTTTTTTGCGCCAATGCCTGACGTTCCTCTGTGGTCACATCATACATATTAACTTCTTCAAATGCTTGGCCTTTGTTTTTTAATAGCATTTTAGCTTGCATACAATAGGGGCAAGTCGGTGTGGTATAAATTTTCACCATAGCCATAACAATCTCCTTATTTCTGGATTTTCTAAATTGGGTTAAAAGCTTATTATCAGATACCGATGAGATAATAAAGCGTTATTGATGGTTATGGGGCTTGGCGATTTAAATTTCAAATTGTGAACAGCCAACCAATCTTATTTGGTTTTGCCGGACACGGTTTTTTCTACCACTAAAGGTAAACCTGCGGCTTGCCAATTGGTAATACCACCATCAAGACGATAAACGTTGTCGTTACCAATCATTGCCACGGCGGTACCCGCCGTCATACCCATTTGGCAAACGATGATAATAGGATGGTCAGCACTGCGAAGTGCGTCAACGTGATCTTTTAGTTCAGTAAACGGGATATTGCGGCTGCCTTTGATATAGCCTTTTTCAAAATCTTTTCGTGGTCGGATATCAATCAGCTGAGCGTTTTGGTTGTTAACCATCAAGCCCACTGCATTTGGATTGATTTTTTTGCCGCCGCGTTTGTTCTCAAGCATAAAAAATAGCACAATTAGCACAAACATGGTGCCAAATAAAAATGGGTGATGACCCATAAACTCAAACCAACGTTCCAAGATATCCTCCACAGGGGCATTGCGTCAAAATTATCGTTTGATTGCCCATAAAAAATTGACTGTATTATAACGGTAGTTGTCAATTTTAAGAAACTTTTATTTAGTCTAATATTTGGTCTAAAATCGCAAGCTTAAAAATCCTGCGAGGCCGCTTCTTGTTGCAGTAGCACCAAATTCTCCACCCGCCTTGCTAGCACTTGCCCGTCTGTCACCGCCTGCCACATCGCACAATTGGGCGTGGACTCGGTGTGTTTGCAATCGCGAAAACGGCAGTAGGGGGCGAGCGGCGCAAGCTCGATAAAGCCTTGCAAAATATCATCAGGGGTCAAATGCCAAAGCCCATATTCGCGAATACCGGGCGTATCAATAATGGCGCCTTTGCTGAGCGCCATCGGGTCAAACGCTAAAAATCGGCTGGTGGTGGTAGTATGTTGACCCAACTGTGAAATGGTTGAAATTTCATTGACTGATTGTCCCGCAGCAGGCAATAACTGGTTGACCAAGCTGCTTTTGCCAACCCCTGATTGACCAGCAAAAATCACATTCTTGCCGGCGACGGTGTTTTTTAGTTGGGTTAAGTCACCATTTGATTGGGTCACTAAGGTGGCATAGCCAAGCTGCTGATAGGCTGACAGTAGCTCTGTCACCTCGCTATGACTGCCATCTGCCAACAAATCGGCTTTATTTAAAATTAGCAATGGCGTGATGTCTGAGTGATGGCAAGCCACCAAATACCGATCAATCAGCTGGGCAGACGGCAGCGGCAGCGGCGCAAATACGACCGCTAAAATATCGACATTGGCGGCGATGGGTTTGAGCTTGTGGTAACGGTCGGGGCGGCTGATGATGCTTTGTCTATCATAAATCGCTTCAATGCGCCCAAGTCCTGTATTTGGGTCAGCGATAAAACGGACTTTATCCCCAGTGGCAATCAGTGGCAAGTTGGTACGGGTGTGACAACGCCAAACACTGTGCAGGGTGATGGGTTGCCAAAACGGTTCTGGCTCGTCAGCGGCGACAATCGGTTTTTCAGGCAGGGTTTGCGGTAGGCTAGTGGCTTGGACTTCGAGCTGCTTGCCAAAGTTTGCGACAACAATGCCATCCATCAGCTGGGCATCGTCCAGCACTTGCTGGGATTTTTGTTGTTTTTGGATGCGGCGGGTTTGCTGGTCAGTGAGTTTACGTTTACGGATTAACGCCATACGCTATTCACTACATCAGCCACTAGGGGATTTTTTACCATACTAACACCTTATAAAATTTTGCAATACTTTTAGGCTCGCTACATGAGCACGCATGAGCAATCGCCAACAAAACCAATATTTTACCTGTAAAATCTGCTAAGATGGCGGATTATTTGTTAAAGAGTATGAAAAGGCAACAGTATGGCGGTTGATAAAAAACATCTGATTTGGATTGACCTTGAGATGACAGGTCTAGATACCCTCAACGATACCATCATCGAAATAGCGACGATAGTGACTGACAGTGAACTCAATATCTTAGCCGAAGGTCCTGTGTTTGCCATTCATACGCCTGACATTGTGCTCAACAGCATGGATGATTGGAACACGCGCCAACATGGGCAATCAGGACTGATTGACCGTATTCGCCGTAGTAACGTGACGATGGCTCAAGCAGAAAGCGAAACCATTGCATTTTTGAGTAAATATGTCGAATCAGGACGCTCACCGATGTGTGGCAATTCGATTTGCCAAGACAGACGGTTTTTGGCACGTCAAATGCCAACGCTTGAGCGGTTTTTTCATTACCGCAATTTAGATGTGTCAACGGTCAAAGAGCTGGCTTATCGCTGGCGTCCCGATATTTTGTCAAGCTTTGAGAAAAAAGGAAATCATTTGGCACTTGATGATATCCGCGATTCGATTCGTGAACTGCGCCATTATAAAGAGCATTTTTTTAAGTTTATTGGTTAACAGTAAAATTTTTAAAACGATACAATTCATATCATAATACTTGAAATTATCCAAAATTTTAGGCATCATAAGCTGACAAAAGGAATTTGTTAGCTTGACTTGGTACAAGTAAATCGAGATACAAGTAAGTCAGTACGAGTGTAAATCAGCAATAGTTGCGAGCCCATCGCAAATAAACTGGTTACATCAAGCCAGATTTATTTCAAGTCAGCGTTATTTTAAGCCAGTGGGTGACCGTTAACACTGGCCTTATTCCTATTTCATGGACGACATTAGGAGCCTGTCATGGACAATCTTGACACCCAAACCCCGCAATCTACCCATCCTGATTATCAAAGCTACCACTATCAAAGCTATATTGACCAATTCAATATCGACGAACTTGAACAGCAAATCCTGCAAGGTTGCCGCATCAATGGTATCAACGGCTATGTAGAATGTGTGGGTCGTCATGCCCAGTCTGATAAAGCAAATAAAGTCGCGCTAGTGCATGAAGACACCCAAGGCAATATCCATAAAATCACTTACGCACAGCTCGATAAACTAAGCGGTAAAATGGCAAATCTGCTCACTTCTTTGGGGGTGAAAAAAGGCGATCGGGTATCAACCATGCTGCCCCGCACACCGACTTTGTTAGCGGTAATTGTGGGTGCGTGGCGCATTGGTGCGGTATATCAGCCATTGTTTACCGCATTTGGTGTCGAAGCGATTGAATACCGCCTTGAAAAAGCCGATACCAAAGTGGTTTTCACCGACAGCCATAACCGTGAAAAATTCAATGATATAAACCCACTACCAAACATGGTGATGGTGGGCAGCGAGCAAGCTGCCAAACAATATGGCGATTGGCATTTTAATAGCCTAATGGCAGCGCAAAGGGAAGACTTTGAACCTGTGATGCTAACAGGGGAAGATCCTTTTTTGCAAATGTTTACTTCAGGTACCGTGGGCAAGTCAAAAGGTGTGGCAGTACCACTTAAAGCGCTAACCGCATTTTATTTGTATATGGTACACGCAGTGGGTTTAAGCGATAATGATCGGTTTTGGAACATGGCTGACCCAGGTTGGGCATATGGCTTGTATTATGCGATTACAGGACCTTTGTTAGTGGGTGCTACTACCCACTTTAATGAGTCAGGGTTTGATGCCAAACATACATTAGATTTTATCAAAAACCATAAAATCACTAATTTAGCCTCATCGCCCACCGCATTTCGTATGATGAAATCAAGCGGTGTTTTTGACAACAAAGCTGATGAGTTACCGCTATTGACGCGTATTAGCTCAGCGGGTGAGACGTTAAATACTGAAGTGGTGACGTGGATTAATGACAATCTTGGCGCATCTATTCTTGACCATTATGGACAAACCGAATTGGGGATGGCGTGCTGCTGTCATCATAAGTTAACCCATGATCAGCCAATTGGCTCAATGGGTATGCCCTTGCCAGGTTATCGATTGGCGGTACTGGATGAAAACTTTAATGAAGTAGGCGCAGGCGTACAAGGTCAACTAGCCGTTGATGTGGCGAACTCGCCATCCTTATTTTTCCAAGGCTATACGTGGAACGAAAAAAATCCGTTTGAAAATGGCTATTATCTGACGGGCGATATGGTCGAACAGCATGATGATGGCACTTTTTGGTTTGTCGGGCGTGATGACGATATTATTACCACCGCAGGGTATCGCGTGGGTCCTACCGATGTCGAGAATACGGTAATGGAACACCCGTCGGTAGCGGAGACCGCGGCAATTGGCGTGCCAGATGACATACGCGGTCACATCATCAAATCCTATGTTGTGCTCAAAGACGGATATGCCGCTAATGACGAGTTAGCCAAAGACATCCAAAGCTTGGTGCATGCACGGTTATCTGCTCATGCGTATCCACGTATCGTTGAGTTTATTGATGCCTTGCCAAAAACCCCAAGTGGTAAAGTGCAACGTTTTATGCTGCGTAGCATGAGTGAGGCGCACTAACAAAAATTTTATCCCTATCCAAAAGAGCATCTAGTGTTTGCTAGGCTTTTTTTATCAACAAAAAATAACAGGTTAACGGAAAAACAATGCAAGTACAAAATAATACATTTTTGGTCACAGGCGGCGCATCAGGTTTAGGTGAAGCGACAACCCGTTATTTGGTGGCGCATGGCGCAAATGTTATCATCGCTGATTTGAACCAAGAAGCCGGTGATAAATTAGTGGCTGAATTGGGCGACAACGTGATTTTTGCAAAATGTGACGTCACCAGCGAAGCGGATGTCAAAAACGCGATTGAGGTGGGTGTGACCAAATTTGGTAAATTATCAGGGTCAATCAACTGTGCTGGTATCGTGGTGGTGCAAAAATTACTGGACAAAGAAGGCAATCCAGCCGATTTAACCACCTTTGCCCGTGGTATCCAGATTAACCTCATCGGTACTTTCAATGTGGCGCGACTGGCGGCGGCGGCGATGGCAAAAAATACTGCAGACAGTAATGAAGATAAAGGTGTGATTATCAACACCGCTTCAATTGCCGCATTCGATGGTCAGGTCGGACAGGGCAGTTACTCGTCATCCAAAGCAGGTGTGGTGGGCTTAACTTTACCACTCGCGCGTGAACTACAGCGCCATCAAATACGTATCATGACCATCGCCCCAGGGGTGTTCGGCACACCGATGATGGCAAGCCTGCCAGAAGCTGCCCGTACCAGTCTTGAGCAAGCCGTGCCTTTTCCCAAACGTTTGGGCAACCCAGAAGAATTTGCTAAATTGGTGGCACACATCATCGAAAATAGCTATCTCAATGGCGACGTCATTCGTTTGGACGGCGCTATTCGCATGGGTTAATTCAGGTGATTGTTGACGGTAACTGGGAAAGGCAACTGGCAACAGTAACTATCAACTTAGCCCTCTAAAAAAGCCACTCTGAGGAAGATTGGCTTTTTTTATTAACAATTTCACGGGGACTATTTGGTAAGTCACTATTTGGTGAGTATTAGGCGGTTATTACGGGTCAATCGAAGACGGTATTCTTCGCCGTCATGCTGAATGCGAATCTCTTTGGTCAGCGCAAATAAATGATTGGAATATAGCGTAGGCAAGGAACTTTGTTGGATGAGATTGGCGCGATTTAATAAGTGTAGCATGGGATACTCCTTTTCTCTGTAAGATAGGCGAATAGTGTGTTTAATTGATAATGATTATCATTTATATTTGATGGGTCGTCAAGTGACTTTTTTCACTTTTTCATCAAATTTAATGCTTTATAATTGGTAATAATCAACAGTTTGAGAAAAATATGTCAAAAGTCGTCAATGTGGCAGTCGCGGTGATACATTTTAACAATCAATATCTACTGGGATTTCGCCATGCCAGTCAACACCAAGGCAATCGCTATGAATTTGTCGGGGGAAAAATTGAGCCAGATGAAACCCCAATACAAGGGTTAATCCGTGAAGTCCATGAAGAGATTGGCTTGGATATCGGGCAAAATATTGCAGTCAAAATGGGGGTGATACGCCATGATTATGCTGATAAAACCGTGGCATTGCATGTTTTTAAAATTCAAGTGAGTCAAGCGCAGTTTGATGGTTTACAACAGGGTAAAGGCAAGGAAGGTCAAACGGTCACATGGGTTCATCAGTCAGACCTGGTTGCTAATCAATACCCGCTACCCGATGCTAATGCCCGCATTTTAGATTGGTTAAAATTGCCCAATGCGATTTATATCACGCAGCCCTTAGATAGCTTCGTTGGTGTGGATATGTGGGTTAATTTTTATAGCCAAAAACTGCCCCAAGGTGCCCATTGTTATCTTCGCCCGCAAACTAGCCAGGAAAATGCCACCGCTACGATTGATGCCTTGCTAACGATAAGGGCGGATATCACCCCGATTATTCAATATGCAACACTAGCGTGCTTACTTGAGCGCTTGCCTGAGCGTTTAGATGGGGCGTTAAAAAACGGCATGGTACATTTAAATCACCAACAACTCGTCACGCTGAATTTCTTAAACCTATCAAAAAATTATCGCTATTTTGGCAGTTATCATGACCAACATAGCCTAAGCAGATTAAATACTTTGGCAACCTCGCATACTGTAATGGGCTGTTTTTTATCCCCGGTGAAAGCCACACCGACACACCCAGAAACCTTTCAAAATGGGGGCATGGGCTGGCAAGTGTTCGGCGAATTAGCAAAGCTTAGTGATGTGCCGGTGTTTGCACTGGGCGGGGTGGGGCAGGCAGATTTAGCCACCGCCTATGAGCATGGGGCGATGGGAATCGCGGGTATTCGGTTATTGGTCGACAAGGTATAAAAAATAGCCAACAGGGTGATTTTTTTGTTACAATTTGGTTACATATTTTGTGGGTGGTATGAGCGATTTGCTTTTTTAACTTACTTTTTTAACGTAGTTTATTAACTTGCTTTTTTAACTCAATTGGTTTGCTATCGAAACTGTGTACAATCTTTGACCCAATAAAAAACGCCTATAACCGTTTGGGCGTTGCTATTTGACAATAGCGTATTAACTGTAACAACTGGCTGACAAAAAAACGCCCCAATAGTCACCGTTTGAGTGTTTATTTTGGGCTAAAATGACTACTTTAATGCGCAGTAAGACTGAGTAAAATAAGGTGATATAGACAATGAAAATAATGAGTAAAAAAACGCTAGCAGTGGCAGGTATTGCAGGGACATTGCTTGCGATGAGTGCTTGCTCCACCACCCCCACCAAAACTACCGCAACCAAAACCACCGCCAAGCCCACAAGCGTTGGCAAAGCTCAGGCGGTGCAAAGCGTTGATTTAAACCGTTATGCGGGCAAATGGTACGAAATCGCCCGTTTACCGATGTTTTTTCAGCGTAACTGTGCCAGTGATGTCACCGCCACTTACACCCTACAACCGACAGGCAAGGTGGAAGTCAATAACCAATGTATGGGCAAAGATGGCAAACCCATGCAAAGCATTGGTGAGGCCACCAAAAATGGCGACAGTGGCAGTAAACTTAAAGTTACTTTCTTGCCGCAAGGATTGCGTTGGTTGCCTGTGGGTAAAGCCGATTATTGGGTGCTTGCTTTAGACCCCAATTATAACCATGCGTTGGTGGGTACACCAAATCAAAAATACTTGTGGATTTTGTCACGCACACCCACGATGGATGAAGACACTTATCAAACCATGGTCGCTACCGCAAAATCTCAAGGCTACGATGTCAGTAAATTGCAAAAAACCGTACAAAACAGCCGATAATCTAGGTAGTTGAAACACCCTGCTTTAAAATTGCTAAAACGCCTAAATTCCGTTACAATTTAGGCGTTTATTTTTGCTGCATTTTCCACAGATTTTATTTTTCCTTCACAAAAAAAGGTCATACTATGTCTGCCAATCTCTACCAAGACCACCTCACCAATCGCAAAAATCAAGAGGCCCAAGCGGTTCAGTTGTTAGTTGAGCTAAATACCCTAGCCAATAAAGGCGTCAATGTGTTGTTTTTTGGCAACCGCATTGCGCTAAATCTTGTTGATATCATCGCCCATCATGACAAAAGCGCCCTTAACATCGCTGATACACTCGCTTTTGCCACCGCGTTAAACGACCAAAATCTAAGCCATACCACTGTAGATTTGGGTCAAGCGGTCAAAGCAGACAAACAAGCCGACAGCTTTACCAGCGGTGACGAAGTGCCTGCGACAGATGTCGTGTTGTACGGTTTTGGTCGTATCGGTCGTATCTTGGCTCGGTTGCTGATGAGCCGTCCTGCTTCAGATAAAGGCTTACAATTAAAAGCCATCGTCGTCCGTCCAGCCGGTGAAGCAGATTTGGAAAAACGTGCAAGTTTGCTTGAGCGTGACTCGGTACATGGCTGGTTTGATGGCTCGGTGGTGGTGGATAAAGCAAACAGCGGTATCATCGCCAACGGTCGTTTTATCAAAGTCATTTATGCCGCTGACCCAAGCGAAATCGACTACACGTCTTATGGTATCGACAATGCCTTAATCATCGACAACACCGGTAAATGGAAAGATGAAGCAGGTCTTGGCAAGCATTTACAGTCAAAAGGTGCCAAAAAAGTGCTATTGACTGCCCCAGCGTCGGGCGATATCAAAAACATCGTTTATAATGTCAATGATGATACCATCGGCAGTGATACCATCGTGTCAGCGGCAAGCTGTACCACCAATGCGATTACCCCTACGCTCAAACTCTTAAACGATAAATACGGCATTGAAAACGGTCACATGGAAACCATCCATGCATTCACCAATGACCAAAACTTGGTTGATAACCACCATAAAGCCGAGCGTCGTGGGCGTGCTGCAACTTTAAATATGGTGATGACAAGCACAGGCGCTGCCAAAGCGGTCAGTAAAGCGATTCCAGAATTAAAAGGCAAATTGTCAGGCAGCTCGGTACGTGTACCAACGCCAAACGTGAGCCTTGCGATTTTGAATTTGAATTTCAAAAACCCAGTCAATTCAAGCGATGAACTCAATGCCTTTATCAAAGAAGCCACTGAGAGTGAACAATGGCAAGCACAAATTGCTTACTCAGATTCGGATGAAGCCGTTTCTACCGACTTTGTGGGCTGTGAAAAAGTGGCGATTTGGGACGCCAAATCTACGCTTGCGCAAGACAACCGTGCAGTGATGTACCTATGGTATGACAACGAAATGGGCTATAGCACCCAAGTATTGCGTGTCGCTGAAACCATGGCAAAAAATGCCTAAGTGTTCCTAAGCGTTAAGGACGATGACAAAACCGCTCAATTTTGGGCGGTTTTTTATTGGATAAAATTTTAAACATCGATTGTTCAAATTTTTCTTGCTAAAATTCATGCTATAATATTTGGTTATTCAAGAATTTAAGGAAAGTCTTCAATGCGTTTTATCGATGAAGCAATCGTAACAGTCAAAGCAGGCGATGGCGGCAATGGTATCGTCAGTTTTCGCCGAGAAAAATACGTCCCCAAAGGTGGTCCCGATGGCGGTGATGGCGGCAAAGGCGGTGATGTGTACGTGGTGTGCGACGACAACACCAACACCCTCGTCGATTACCGGTTTACGCGTCGCTATGATGCCAAACGCGGCGAAAATGGCGGCGCCAAAAACTGTTCAGGTCGTGGGGCGGATGACATCTATCTATCTGTGCCCATCGGCACCACCGTGGTTGATACCGAAACAGGTGAGGTCTTAGCGGACTTGACCAAAAAAGGGCAAACGGCGAGGATTGCCAAAGGCGGTGACGGCGGGCAAGGTAATACCCATTTTAAAACCTCCACCAATCAAGCACCACGACGGGCCACCCCAGGTTTTGCAGGCGAATTAAAAGTCTTGAAGTTTGAGCTAAAAGTGGTGGCTGACGTGGGTCTTATCGGTCTGCCAAATGCGGGTAAATCTACCTTTATTCGTCAAGTCTCTGCTGCCAAACCCAAAGTTGCCAATTATCCGTTTACCACCCTGGTACCGAATTTGGGTGTCGTGGATGTGGGCAAACACCGCTCATTTGTCATGGCAGATATCCCAGGTCTGATTGAAGGCGCCTCTGAAGGGGCAGGACTGGGTATTCGCTTTTTAAAACACGTCGCTCGTACCCGTCGATTATTGCATCTGGTCGATGTACAGCCCATTGATGGTAGCGACCCGGTGGCAAACGCCCAAGTGATTTTTAATGAGTTAGAAAAATTCTCGCCAGAGCTGTCAAAACTGCCACAGATTTTGATTTTAAATAAAATCGACCAAGTGCCCGAAGAGTCATTAAACCAACTTTGCACCCACATCGTGGCAGAGCTTGGTTGGACAGGGATGGTTTTTCGTACCTCCACGCTCACCGGGGAAGGGGTTGATGCCGTGGTTTGGCATTTGATGAACGAAATCGAGCAAGAGCGCGAGATGGAAGAAACCGATCCCGACTTTGCTGAAAGTCAGCGGTTGCGTTTTGAACGACTGGAAGCGGAAGTGCGCGCCAATACGGAAGAACAAAAAGAAGCGTATCGTGCCAAACGTAAAGCCGAGCGTGAAGGTCGCGCATTGGATGAAGATGACTTTGATGACGACGACTACGATGACGATGATGGCGTGGAAGTGGTCTACGCACCTTAGCGGTGATTGAAATAGCTTTAAAAAGGTTAGCGCAGGCTAACCTTTTTTATTAGGTGAATTTAGATAAGGACCGGTCATTTTTTTAATGCTTTGACAATGTGGGGTAATTCACCATAAAACACCCCAATGCCTGTTCCCATCAAGCCGTGATTGGCGAGCGAAATGGTCGACACGCGAATGACAGGCAGATCATGCCAACCAAAATGGGTCGCCAATAAATATTTAAGATACTCGGTGCTTTCATGATGCCCCGTATCTGTCAAATAGATAAACGCGGGTTGATTTGCGGCAAGTTTTTCGACGGTTTTTCCCATGGTGATCAGGGTTTTTTCAAGCTTACGCACTTTTTCTACCGCGACAATCTCACCAATTTGATTAATTTGCATAATCGGTTTGATATCAAATAAGTTGGCAACAAATGCAGCAGGGGAGGACAATTTTTTGTTGCGAATAATATAGTCCAAGTCGCTGAGGGTAAATAAAAACTCACTGCGACGTCGCAAATCGTCAAGTTTTTTTGCCACGTCTTCAAACGATTCACCTTGCTCAATCAACACTTTTGCCTCGTACGCCAGCGCCCCTTCAGCAATATTGAGTGTTTTGGTGTCATACACAAAGATGTGCAGACGATTGGCATAATGTACTTTGAGTTCTTCGAGCATGGGCAAAGTTTGGCTAAATTTGGACGAGATGCCGCAAACAAATACCTCAGTGACTCCGCGAGCAATCAAATCATTAAACAACAGATGCATCTCATGGATGGATGGCGGAAATGTCCTCGCCACCGATTTGAGGTTGGTTTTCATAATGGTTGCTAGACGTTCACTGGTGATATTTTTACCATCGATAAAATCAACGTTATTGATGTTTACGTGTAAGCGCAGAATGTCCATGCCTTGCGACAATCCAAGGGCTTCAAGACAAGATGAGGAAGTGGTGACGACAGCTCTTTTCATAAATTTGATAAACCCAGTAGCCCATGAAGATGAGCAAATTTATATAAAAGCAAAGTTGATAGCAAGTTATCCTCATCTAAATTGAGAAAACCTCAAGTCGATATTTTTTAGTTGACAATGTCAATTTGTTTTTTCAATGGTTGCTATTTAATTGGGATAAAAATGCGTATGGCAAAAACGTGTGATATTTAACGGCTACCGGCATCGATTAGCATTTATAAACCCAGTAAAAATTGTTACAATGCTCAGCCAAGCCATTATGGCATTTAATTTGATTAAAAAATTGCACTTGACTGATTATGACTATCAACTTATGACTGCCACCGCCTCACCTAACTCAACTAAAAAAGCCCTTAAGTCCAACACTATTGTGGTAAAAATTGGTTCATCGCTACTGACCAATAATGGTAAAGGCTTGGATCGCACCGCAATTTATGAATGGGCGAAGCAAATCGCCAAGCTGCATAATGAAGGTTATCAAGTCTTGCTGGTATCCTCAGGGGCAGTGGCAGAAGGGGTGGTGCGGATGAATTTGGAAGAACGTCCCAAAAAATTACAAGCCTTGCAAGCCTGCGCCGCCATTGGGCAGATGGGATTGATTGAAACTTGGTGGTCGGCGTTGATTCAGTATGGTGTACAAAGCGCGCAGTTGCTACTGACACATGACGATCTTGCCAATCGAAATCGTTATCTCAATACCGCCAGTACGTTAAATCAGCTACTTGAATGGCGCGTGCTGCCTGTCATTAACGAAAATGACACCGTCAGTGTCGATGAAATCAAGTTTGGTGATAATGACAGTCTAGGTGCGATGGTGGCAGCCATGGTCAAAGCTGATTTGTACATCATATTGACCGACCAGCAAGGCGTATTCACCGATAATCCTCGTACCAACCCGGATGCGAAGCTGATTAAGACCGAACGAGCAATGGCAGATTATTTGTTTGACGTAGCGGGAGATGGTGGCAAATTGGGTCGTGGCGGCATGATTACCAAAATTCGTGCGGCAAGGCTTGCGGCAATGGGTGGTTGTCCCACCGTGATTGTCAGCGGCAGCATCGATACTGTGATTAATCGCGTGGTCAAAGGGGAATCCTTAGGTACGATGCTCACCACCAATGACGATGATAAACGCATTGCCAAAAAACAATGGCTAGCCGCTCATCTGCGTATGGCAGGTCGCTTGGTGATTGACGATGGCGCAGTGGATGCCATCATTAAAAATAACAAAAGCTTATTGCCTGTCGGTGTGATTGAAGTCCAAGGTGATTTTGATGAGGGCGATGTGGTGGAGTGCGTTGATAAAACAGGGGTACGTATCGCGGTCGGTCAGGTGGATTTCTCATCAAATGAAGCTAAGCGCATCGCTCGCAAACGCAATAGCGACATCGAAGCGATTTTGGGTAAAAATGAGGAACGGCACGTGATGGTACATCGTGATAATATGGCGATTATCGTATAATTTTCGACAATTTTTGATTGAAATTTAACTAATTTTAGACTGATTCAATAGTATTTTTACCCAAGATTATTTTTAAAGGCAATGACATGACCCATAACTTTCCGATGTTAAAAAATGACCGCATTTTAAGAGCCATGCGTTTTGAATCTGTGGATGTGACCCCTGTGTGGATGATGCGACAAGCCGGTCGATATTTGCCTGAGTATAAAAAAACCCGTGCCCAAGCCGGTGACTTTCTATCGCTTTGCAAAAATACCGATTTGGCGACGGAAGTCACCATTCAACCATTTCGCCGTTTTGAGTTGGATGCGGCGATTTTGTTTAGTGATATTTTAACCATTCCTGATGCGCTCGGTTTGGGTCTGTATTTTGAAGCGGGTGAAGGTCCAAAGTTTCGCAAAACTGTCAGAAGCATGGCAGAGGTTGAAGCCTTGCCAACCGTCGCGATGGCAGATGCACTCGACTATGTGATGAAAGCGGTGACCAGTATTCGTCATGCGCTGGCAGGTCGCGCGCCATTGTTTGGCTTCTCGGGTAGTCCGTGGACGTTGGCGACCTATATGATTGAAGGCGGTAGTTCTAAAGAATACCGCTATGCCAAAGCCATGTTGTATGGCGAGCCTGACACCTTGCATGCGCTGCTCGCTAAAATCACCGATGCCGTGATTGATTATTTGCTAGCGCAAATAGCAGCAGGGGCGCAGTTAGTACAAATTTTTGATAGTTGGGGCGGGGCATTGGCGCATCGCCAGTTTGTTGAATTCTCACACCATTACAACACTAAAATTGTCGCGGCTATCAAAGCAAAATACCCAGAGGTACCTGTGGTATTATTTACCAAAGGTGGCGGCTTGTGGTTAGATACCCAATGCCACAGTGGCGCAGATGCGCTAGGGCTTGATTGGACAATGCCACTAGATAGAGCCCGCAGCATCGTCTTTGAACAACAAAAAGCATTGACCAAATTGCACAAAAAGCTGCATACAGGCATCGCGCTGCAAGGTAATCTTGACCCCGCGACATTATTTGCATCGCCTGAGCATATTCGCCAGCAGACGCATTTGATGTTACAGGACGCCTATAGCCTCGGTGACAAAACAGGCTATATAGCAAACCTAGGTCATGGCATTAACCAATGGGTTAATCCTGACCATGCCAAAGCTTTTATTGATGCGGTGCATGAGTACAAACTTTAATAACAACATCAGGAGACGACCATGATCAAAGTAGGTATTGTCGGTGGCACAGGCTACACTGGCGTAGAGCTAATTCGACTATTGAGTCGTCATCCACAGGCACAAGTGACGATGCTGACATCGCGCTCAGAAGCGGGCAGACGCGTCGATGATATGTTTCCAAGTTTGCGGGGCGTGACCGATTTAACATTTTCGGATTTGGATGAAAAAAAATTAGCAGCATGTGATGTGGTATTCTTTGCTACTCCCCACGGCGTTGCGATGAAGCATGCCAGATTTTTAACCGAAAATGGCACTAAAGTCATCGATTTGGCGGCAGATTTTCGTTTGCAGTCACTACAAGATTTTGAAACTTGGTATAAACTTGAACATGCTTGCCCCGATATTTTAAAAGACGCTGTGTATGGGTTACCCGAAGTCAATCGTGATGCCATTGCCAAAGCCAAGGTCATTGGCAACCCAGGTTGTTATCCCACCACGGCGATTTTGGGATTAAAACCGCTAATCGATGCCCAAAACAGCCAGCAGCAGGCATTGATTGAGCCTTGGATTATTATTGATGCCAAATCAGGCGTCTCAGGTGCGGGTCGCCAAGCCAAAATGAATTTATTGTTTAGCGAGACCTCGGATAGTTTTAGCGCCTATGGCGTGGCAGGTCATCGTCATGGTCCAGAGATTACCCAAGGGATTGACCAAATATTGGGTCAAAGCAAACGCTTTCAGCCGCATGATATCCGCTTTGTACCCCATTTAGTACCCATGATTCGCGGTATGTTTACCACGATTCATGTTCGGTTGACGGCGGCGGGTCAAGCGTTAGATTTACAATCTTTGTATGAAACCAGCTATCAAAACGAATATTTTGTAGACGTCATGCCAAAAGGGATATACCCAGATACCCGTAGTGTACGGGGTAGCAACTATTTAAGAATTGCGGTGCAAACACTAGAAAATAGCCCGATGGCGACGATTTTGGTGGTACAAGATAATTTGGTCAAAGGTGCGGCAGGACAAGCCGTGCAAAATATGAACGTGATGTTTGGGCTTGCAGAGCAAACAGGATTGGAATTGGTCGCCGTAGTGCCTTAAGGTATTTCTTTAATAAGTAGTTTTCTTAAGCTATTTATGGTCAACCTGTTTAGAAATTTTAATGCCATAACAAGCATTGCTTTATTATCTTTAGCCAAAAAAATATGACGCTATGATGAAATGGGCTAACTTTATTATTTTTTCGGTCAATAAATTTAGCTGAATTCATCATAATTTTTGTTTATAATGGGATTCGCTTTAATGGATGTCATATTCATCAACCCTTTTTGAGCTATCATCAGTACTGTGATTATCCATGTTTTGATCGTTTTTCAATTTGAGTATCTCTATGGATTTGCCCGAAGATAATAACTCTTCTCAATCTTTGCCAGAAGCACAACGCAATTATATTGCCCAACCCAACAAGGTGTCTGGGTGGTTGATTGCGTTTGGGGTTAGCTTGTTGTTAGTTGCCATCATTGCACTGGTGTTAGGTCAACGCATTGGTTATCATCGTGGCTTAAGCTTTGCTGCTGAAGAAGCGAAAAAAACCGCCGCAGGTCTTGAAATCTCAGCAGAAAACATCAAATCATTAAAGCTAAAATCTGATACGTTGCAAAGCCAATTAACCACCGCGCAGCAAGAGCGTGATATCAGCTTGGCGAACCTATCAGCACTGCGTACCGATATTCAAGATTTAAAAGTCACCAACTTACAGCTTGAACAAGGTCAGCAATTCTTAACCACGTCGCTTGCCAAAAAAGGTGGTATGAGTTTACAAGTCATCGGGGCAAAAATCGCACCGTTGCCAGAAAATGCCTATGAATACCGCTTTGATGTCGGTATGGTCGATCCGTCAAATCAGCCAAAAAATCTGATACCAAAATTGACCTTGCTCGATGAAGTTAATATGGTCGAAGTCCCATTGCAACCCAATAGTTACTCGATTCATGGGATTGCAAGAATTCGCGGGCGGTTTTTGATGCCAAAAAACTTTGTACCTAAACAAGTGAGACTTGAATTAACCGCTGGCAACCAAAAAACTGAGCAAGTGTATGATTGGCAACTCGGTCAACCGATTGATAACATGCCATATACGCTTGAAGAAACGCCTGAAGCGGATAAACGACCTGTGAGTTCGACCGATAGCACGCCAGTGGCAAGCACAGCCAATACGCAAAAACCTGCCGCAACGACTGCTGCAAAGTAGTATAATCAATGTTTAATCTAATCTTAGGTAAATGTTCAATTAATGATGCTTCAAACGCTTAATTTTTCTCGTCAATCAGTCGTGTCACAGCCAACCACCACGAATATGGATTGGCATCTACCGGCATGGTTGCCAACACAGTCCCCTAAACAGCTACCTAACCAATCACCAAATTCATTGCCAGCGCGTTTGACCGACATAGAAGGCGAGCCAAATACCGACCCAGTCGAAGATGTGCTATTGGCTGATCCTGAACTGAAAAAACCACAGATGTATGCGGTGGTCATGTATAACGATGACTATACGCCGATGGAATTTGTGGTGGATGTTTTGCAAAATCATTTTAAACATTCGCTAGATTCCGCTATCAGTATTATGCTTGCCATTCATCACCAAGGCAAAGGGATTGCCGGTATATACCCTAAAGACATCGCAGAAACCAAAGCCCAAACGGTCAACCGTGAAGCGCGTCAGGCAGGCTATCCGTTATTGAGTCAAATTGAGCCGCAAGGTTAGGGGTAGTTTGCTATTTAACCCCGTTTTATTTTGGGTAGCACCTTCTTTCTATTTTTTTATTCATCATTGAATTTTTTGCCATTTTAAAACCCGCCATTAACTACGTTTTATCACTTGAATTTATTAGCAATGTCATTATATTAAACGTAATGATTTTGATTTTTCCCATTTTGTCATCTTTCATTTTTACTTCCTTTTAACCGAACTGAGCGTTATTAGCCAGATATCAACAGGATATTTGGTGCTGAGGTGACGGCAAATGAAACTTGAGAAAACATCAATACACATAACCCTCAACACCAATAACCACATCAAACCAATTAAAGCGCATGGTTTTTTTCAAGTAGGGCAAAATCAAAAACCGTCGGTGACAAGTATTAAGGACATCTTATGTTAAGTTTAGAATTACAAAGCACGTTGCGGTTGGTAGTGACACTCGCAAAACAACGTGCACATGAATATTTAACGGTCGAGCATCTGCTATTGGCACTGCTAGAGAATGAAAATGCGGTAGAAGCCTTGGTGGCTTGTGCAGCCAATGTGGATCAGCTTGGCAAAGATTTGACCCAGTATATTGATGAACACACCCCAACGGTCGATATCAACGAAGATTACTCGCCACAACCAACGCGCAGTTTTGACCGTATCTTGCAGCGTGCGATTTTTCATGTGCAATCGGTTGCCAGCAGCCGTTTGGTCGAAGGCTCAGATTTACTAGTATCTATGTTCTCAGAGCATGACACCTACGCGGTGTACTTGCTTAAAAAACAAGGGGTTACCCGACTTGAGTTAACCCAGTACCTATCGCATGGTCAAGACAAAAAGGTACGCGACAAATTAACCAGTGTGGAAACTGAAGAAACGGGTGAAAAATCCAATAGAGACCCATTGACTGAATTTACCATTAATCTCAATCAAAAAGCCTCTACGGGTGGCACTGATCCGTTAATTGGTCGCCAAGCAGAAATCGAGCGTACCGCGCAGATTTTATGCCGTCGCCGCAAAAACAATCCACTACTGGTGGGTGACCCAGGGGTGGGTAAAACGTCGATTGCTGAAGGATTGGCATGGCTAATTGTCAATGACAAAGCACCAAAACCATTATCAGGCTGTGTGGTTTATAGTTTAGATATTGGTGCGCTGATTGCCGGTACAAAATACCGCGGCGATTTTGAAAAACGTATGAAAGCGCTATTAGATGCCTTAAAAGCCAAGCCTAATGCGATTTTATTTATTGATGAAATCCATATGATTATTGGCGCAGGCTCATCGATGAGCAGCAATATGGATGTGTCAAATTTAATCAAACCTGCGTTGGCATCCGGTGAGCTGCGTTGTATCGGCTCAACCACCTTTACCGAATATCGCCAAGTGTTTGAAAAAGACCATGCTTTAAGTCGTCGTTTCCAAAAAGTTGATGTCAACGAGCCATCCATTGATGAAACAATTGATATTCTACGCGGTCTGAAAAAACAATATGAGAAATTCCATAACGTAAGCTATACCGATCAGGCGCTACAAAGTGCTGTGCATCTGGCGGTGAAACACATTCACGAACGCTTTTTGCCTGACAAAGCCATTGATGTGATTGATGAAGCGGGTGCATTTGTTCGCCTGCAAAAACAAGCCGAAAATCAGGTTGAATCTACTGTGGACAGCAATCAACCCATTGATGGCGTCGCAAATGATAAGCTATCAAATCAGCCTGTGGTGGATGAAGACGCACTTGCCGATGATTTGGATGTTAGCCATGCAGCGGATGGTGTTGTCGAACCTGAAGCTATGTTAAGCGAAGCCGATAATAAAGTGATTGATGCGGCACAACAAGATGGCGAGGTGGTGATTGATGTCCCGCAAATTGAATATATTATTTCTAAAATTGCGCGCATCCCACCAAAATCAGTTTCAACGGATGACAAATCGGTGCTACAAAATCTTGAAAGTAACCTAAAACATCTGGTGTTTGGTCAAGATGAAGCCATTAAAAACTTGGCAGATGCCATCAAGTTGTCACGTGCAGGCTTAAAACCAGATGATAAACCGATTGGTTCATTTATGTTTGCCGGTCCTACCGGTGTCGGTAAAACTGAAGTCAGTCGTCAGTTAGCAAATTTATTAGGCATTGAGCTGGTTCGTTTTGATATGTCTGAGTATATGGAAGCACATACGGCGTCACGCTTGATTGGGGCACCGCCAGGCTATGTGGGCTTTGATCAGGGTGGTTTATTGACTGAAAAAATCAATCAATTCCCGCATTGTGTGCTATTGCTAGATGAGATTGAAAAAGCCCATCCTGATGTATTTAACTTGCTGCTCCAAGTGATGGATCATGGCTCGCTCACCGACAATAACGGTCGCACATCAAGCTTTAAACAAGTGATACTGATTATGACCACCAATGTCGGCGCTGATAGCATCAGTCGCAACAGCATGGGCTTTACCAAACAAGACCATAGCCGCGACAATAGTGAGGCGATGAAACGGATGTTTACCCCAGAGTTTCGCAATCGTTTGGATGCCATCATTCAATTTAACCCATTGGATCAAAATGTCATTGTATCTGTGGTTGATAAGTTCTTGGTTGAGCTGCAAGCCCAGCTCGATGACAAGAAAGTGGTGCTTGAAATTGATGATGAAGTCAGAAATTATCTCGCAGAAAAAGGTTACGATCGTCTCATGGGTGCACGCCCAATGAACCGCTTGATTCAAGATGAAATCAAAAAACCATTGGCAGAGCAGATATTATTTGGTGATTTGGTCAATGGTGGTACGGTGTCGATTCGTATGAATGCCGATAAAACAGCGATTGAGCTTGTGCCCATTGATGAAAAGCAAATTGACAATGTATAGTAATGTCTAGTATAAAAAAAGGAGCCATTGAGCTCCTTTTTTTTATGCCTACTGATGATGTTTAATGACTATCGCTAATGATTATAATTAATGATTAGGCTTAATAATTATACAAAACCAAATTTGGGTTTTTCTGCTTGTTTCTCTCGATAGGACAGATGATCCATGTTGGTTAATTCTGCTAGCGAGTGGGGTTTATTGACGGTGATAGCTTTATCAATGGATGCCAAAAATGCGTTGGATTTTTCGACGGACAGTTCTTTGAATTTATACTCAGCTATCAATCGACCTTTACGCAGCAGCGCGGGGTCAATTTTTGAGATATCTGAGTTAAAGGTACAAATAAACTGGCACTCCAACACATCCGACAGCATACCATCAGCAATGTTCAAAATCGCCGATACCACATCGGTATTGGCGTTATCAATGCTACGCTCGGCAATGTAGTTTTCACAGTCTTCAAGCACTAATACCGAGTTTTTGTTATCCACCAATAGTGACATAAATTCAGGGTTGGTCAAATACCCAATCATCGTGGTGGGTACAAAGATGAATTTTTTATTAGGCACTTGGCTGGTTAGCCATTTGATATAGTTAGTTTTACCTGAGCCCGCCACGCCATGCAACAGTACCACGCCTTTACCATCGTGATTGAGCGATTCTTTGATATGCTGATGCACGGGCAGAAAATCCTCGTGATACATGGTATCTAAATTGATGGGAAATGGCTTGATACGATGGGTTTTAAACACAAAACCATGGACTTCTTTAAGTAAAATCGATACTTTAGCCTCTTGCGATACATACTTTTGCAAGTATTCATCAAACACGTTTTTGACACTCGCCGCCGAATGCGGATTGGTCGAAATATAGTAAATACTGACGACTTTTAGCAGACCTGATTCAAAGATGTATTCGTCATAGTCATTGGACAAATCTTCATTGGTCAGCATGAACACTTCATATTTGGGATGAAAATAACAAGCTTCACGCTCATACAATGTATTATTTTTATGCGAATAGGCGACGGTGGTAAAATCGGTGCAACGCTCAAAATCTTTGAGCTGCTCTTTGCGAATTACCATATCATGGTTGCCAACATGCACCCCAGGGAAAATATCATCGAGTAGCGACTCAAAAGGGTTATATTTGCTAGCGTATTGGATGTTGTCTTCAATAAGTTCAACAGTATAGGGCGGCTCAGAGGAGGCGCTGAGCAGCTTTCGCGGTTGATAATAGGGCGATTGTAAAATTTTCATAGAAATATAGGCTTATAAAAGGCAGTAGAAAAATTAACATAGTTAGCAATAAACAAGCTAACTATAGAGATGGGGCAGTTAATACTAGATGCAAGCTAAAAAGTAGCTAGTTGGCAATCAGTTAAAAAATTTTTAGCAACACAGTGAGCAACATACTGGCTAACAGTAAGGAAGTAAGCAATGGTAAGATAAGATAGACAGGAATTTTGGGCATAAAAAAACCTGCGAGAGGCAGGTTAATTTAACTAATACCGATTTGAGTGGTGGGGCTGAAGAGACTCGAACTCTTACACCTCGCGGCGCTGGAACCTAAATCCAGTGCGTCTACCAATTTCGCCACAGCCCCATGAGTTGCCTCAAAGTGTTGACTCAATATTTGTATCAGTGTCTTTGTGGTTGGCTATTATATAGAAAAATTTCGCTTTGGCAAGGGGTTTTTTAAAAAAAACGCATTTTTTTATTGGTTAAGTAGAATTTTTAGCGCATTGATAATACTTGCCAAGTCATTAATGCGGTTTTCCACGCGTTTTGCCAGCAGCTTGTCGATAAAAGGCTGGCAAGCTTGGCAAGCAAATTCTGATAACTGATGATTTGGGCATAAAAAAGGCACGGGCTGTTGGCAATGCGCAATTGCCCAACCAGGATAATCATCTGCCATAAAAGGCGGACATCCCGTCAATAGTTCGTACCATACTATCCCTAAGCTATAGTAGTCGCTAAACTTGTCAACAGGCTGTCCTGTGAATTGCTCAGGACTCATATAAGCAGGCGTACCAGCAGTGTAAGTTTTACAGTTAAGTGAGTCATTTTTTGCCCTAGTATCACTAAGACCAATAGTACTGAAACCAATATCACTAAAACTAAAATCACTCAGACCAAAATCAATTAACACCACCTCAAGATTGGGTTTTACAATAAAGTTGGCGGGTTTGAGATCCAAATGCATCAGCCCAATTTGATGCAAACGGTTGACCACTTGGCAACTATGTAAAAAAATGGTCATTTTTTGCTGAAGATTAAGTATTGGTAATTTAGCATGCGCATACATCAAGGATTTTAACGTCTCGCCTGGATGATACGACATGACCAGACAGGGACTAACAGGTTGCTGCGGCTGCTGTTGGTCAAAGATGAGGGTATCAGGTAGAAGGTTTGAAGCATACAGCGTGGGAATGCCGCTTGTCGCATGGGTGCTGTCAATCGCTAGGCTTTGGCAATGATGAAGAGCATTAATTTCTTGCTCAAAATGGGCGAGATTGGTTGCGCTAAAGTGAGGTAGTAATTGTTTAACGACAACGGCTTTAGGCGGCGATTGGGTTGAATGCCATACCCCGTACCAAAGCTCGGTATGGTTGAGTGGATTTGAAGCTGATAGTGGCTGTAAGTCAGTAATGACCGACTGACAGCCATTTTTTATGATAATCAGTACTTTGTGAATTAACCTTGTCTCAATCATGATGGCTTAACGGGTCTGCCTTCAATCAACTGCTGGTATTTTCGGGTCACGGTATTGCGCCCCCAACCGAGTAGGTCAGCCGCTTGCCCTTTATGTTGAGCAGTATGGGCAAGTGCCACTTCGAGCAAACACTTCTCAAACATCGGATAAGCGGTTTGCAATATGTCATACTGTCCTTCAGCCAGTGCTTGCTGTGCCCAAACTTGCAGCGGGGTGATCCAATCTGCGGTTGCGACGGTTTGTGATGCAGGTAAGGTCGGTATGACCGTCGTGGCGGGCAAAGGCGTTGGCAGCTCACTCGAATGAGCACTCAGATTAGAACTAGCACTGGGGCTGTTACTGGGAGCTGGTAAAGATGACGGATGTTCGCTAGCACGTGTCTCAAACTGAGTGTCGGGCTGATAGTTATGTGTCTTATGTGTATTGGGCTCACGCGTATTTGCAGGCGTGCTATCTTGCGATTCAAACGCTTGTAAAATCTCGGGTGGCAAATCACTGGGCTGAATGGTTTGCCCTGTTGTCATCACACTGAGCCAGCGGCAGGTATTTTCAAGTTGACGCACGTTACCTTGCCAAGGATAGCTTTGCAAAATATGCATGGCAGACGGCGTGATAGTTTTGGTGGGGGTATGCATGCTTTTGGCAATATTTTGCATAAAAAAATCGATTAACAGCGGAATGTCTTCGCGGCGCTCACGTAGGGAAGGTAGCGCCAGTCGAATGACATTGAGTCGATAAAACAAATCTTCACGAAACTTGCCTTGCTGCACAAGGGTTTCTAAGTTTTGATGGGTCGCTGCGATGATACGTACATCGACTTTAATGGGTTTGAGACCACCGACACGGTAAAACTCACCATTTGCCAAGACGCGCAGCAAACGCGTCTGGGTCGGTAAAGGCATATCGCCGATTTCATCCAAAAACAAAGTGCCGCCATGCGCCTGCTCAAAACGCCCTTGGCGCGTGGTAGTCGCACCTGTAAACGCGCCTTTTTCATGACCAAATAGTTCAGCTTCAATCAAATCATGCGGAATCGCCGCCATATTGAGCGCGATAAACGGTTTGGATTTGCGTGGCGAATGTTCGTGTAAGGCACTGGCAATCAGCTCTTTACCCGTCCCTGATTCGCCGGTGATGAGGACTGTCATCGGCATGTGCGACAAGCGACCAATCGCACGAAATACTTTTTGCATGGCAATCGATTGCCCGATGATGCCCGATGGGTTGGTGGGGGCTTTTTCTGGCGCGACTGCTACTTTTTGCGCTGGCGGCTGCTGTGCATCACGAATCAGAGAGTCGTTGTAGTTCTCAGACTTACTGCGCTTTTGTGTTTGGTTTGACTGGCTTTGCAGGCAAGCTTTTTTCACCATGGCAATGGCATCATCTAACTCAAACGGCTTGGGTAAGTAATCAAATGCGCCTGACTGATAGCTATCCACCGCAGACTGCACATCGGCATGCGCGGTCATGATGATGACAGGAATTTGTGCAAAGGCTTGTTTGATTTTACTGCTAAAATCCAAGCCGTTCATCATGGGCATTCGAATATCGGTGACGATAACGCTTGGCAAGGAGGCACTATTGTCACTCTTCGGTTGGCTGTCTTGCCCGCTATCTTGTAGCAGCCGCCACGCCGATTGCGCATTGCCAAAGGTTTGCACTTGAAACCCACTATCTGTCAGTGTATCTTCTAAAATCATGCGTAGCGCTTGGTCGTCATCGATGACCCAAACAATAGGCTCGGTGGTTGGCGTTTTATTATTGGTATAAGTCATATAAAAACCCTATATGGGAAACTGTATTGGTTTAAACATTATTGATTGAAAAATTCATAGCTGATCAGTCATGATGCTGTGGTGTATCAGGGTTAAACTATCAATTGGTCATTTGTTTATTTGCCGAATTTGCCAAGGTAAAAAAATCGTAAATAGGGTTTCACCTGGCTGAGAGGTCACACTGATTTGCCCTTGATGGCGCTGAATAATGTCATGAGCAAGTGCCAGTCCCAACCCCGTACCATTGGCGCGTCCTGTGACCAAAGGATAAAAAATTTGCGGTAACAACTCACTATCAATACCCAAGCCATTATCAATAAAATCAACCCGCAAGACGCTTTTATGCCGTATATCACCAATGGTTTGTTGGTGCTGAATACGGGTTTTTACCGTAATGATAGGTGACACAATGTCGTTTTCATTGAGCGCTTGTATCGCATTATTGACGATATTCATAAATACTTGTACGAGCTGGTCTTTATCAGCGGTGATTTCTGGCAACGATAAATCAAAGTCTCTGACTAGACTAATATTGGGGTTTTGTATCTCTGCTAACGTTAGTACATGCTGCAGTGGCTCATGTACATTGATTACTTGCCAGTTGGGCAAATTTGGCGCGCCCAGCAATTGGGTCACCAAATTGTTGAGTCGTCTGGTCTCATCCATAATGATACTGAGATAATTGGCGACCTTTTGCGCCTTGGTGTCGTTAATATAGCGCACAATCCCATCAGATTTCATGATTTGATTAAAATTCTTCTCAAGCAGTTGGCTTGCCCCAAGGATGCCGGCTAAAGGGTTTTTGACTTCGTGTGCCATACTGCGAATCATTTGACGGGTTATCAAATGTTGGTGATTTTGATATTGTTCTTGTTGAATACGACTTTCGCGATCTTTTGCCCAAATTTCGATCAAATAGAAAAAACCCGCCTCGGTTTCTAATGGGGAAACCCCATAATCGACCAATAATGGTGCACCAATCCCTTGGGCGCTTAGCCCCAAAATGGTGCAATCATGGTGGATAAAGGCTTGGTACATTTTTTTGGTATGTTCAAATTGGTTTTGCAGCGCCAATTTCACCTGCGCTTTGGTTTTTTTATGGGTTATCGGGTCATCATCTGTGGATGATTGCTCTGGTGCTTGCGTTAGTAATTTTTCATAGTTTGCGGGGGTTAAAATATCGATAACATTTTTATGAAGTAAATGGTGCTGACTGACTGACAAAATCTGCTCTGCCGTCGCGTTGATATAGACACACTCGTAGTTGCTGTCAGCGACAATTAACCCCGATAGTAGGTTATTGAACATGTCCTCAAACAGATTCTGGTTGGATTCAAGACTAGGTAAAAAAGTAGGATGGGTCATTGGATAACTACCACAAATTTGAGCAATGGTTAAAGTGCAATTTAAATGCCAACAAACTATTGGATAATGTTTGGATGATTGTCATAACAGATAAATAATAAAACGATGGGCATCAAATCAGTCATTTGATATTAAAAAATCACTCATTTATAGCAATGTGCTAATCGTAGTATGATATATTTTGAACCAAAATAGTGCAAAAGTTAAAACGTAATTGCTAAAAAAAGAAGTATAAAAAAAGGGCATAAAATCTATGCCCTTTGATGTACTGCAGATATAAAAATTTAGAACCATTGGTAGGTTAGTGAGATGAATGAATTAATGCCTTTTTGGCGGTAGCCGTAAACGGTCTCATAATCTTTATCTGTGAGATTGTTAAGTCGGCTGCTAATGGTTAGGTTGGGACTGACATAATAATTCCCAGTCAGGTTCAACAAGGTGTAGCTGTCTAGAGTTTGTGAATTGTTGGCATCACGATAACGCTCTCCGACGTGTTGTAGCTCCGTTCGAATGTCATATTTTGGCTGTTGATAGCCTAGGTAAACAATACCTTTGTTTTTGGGTTGATAAATTAATTCTTTGCCCGTTTTTTTATCTTCAGTATCTAGATAATCATAACCTAGACCAAATAAAGTATTATTTAACTGCCAGTCACTGGTTAACGAAATACCGTTAATATCCGCTTTATCTATATTTTGCATTTGACCTGCATAAGTAAGTGGGTCGGTGGTTACCCAAGCTAATTTATCGGTAAATTTAGATTGATAGGCTGTTACGCGTGTGTGTTGATGATGATTGCTGTTTTCAATAAAGATTTCTGCATTTTTGCTGGTTTCAGGTTTTAAGTTGGGATTTTCTGAGCCTGGCCAATACAAATCGTTGAATGTGGGGGCACGAAAATTGGTTGCGTATGATGCACCAATGCGAGTGTTAGGGCTAAGACGATACGCACCGCCCACATTGTAGGTGGTTTTGCTATCAAATTGTGAGTTATCATCGTGACGCACATTTAATTGCACATCATATTTATCTTGAGCGAGCTGATATCCCAAAAACTCACTGTTGATAGTGCGGTGAGTCACGTCATAATCATTAGAGCTATCAACTTCTTGTTTTAAATTCTCATAACCACCGATAAGCTTACCGAGTGGCAACTGATAGCCAAGCTGTATGGTTACTTGTTTCTGAGTCGTATTGATTACATCGTCTAGGCGACCTGTTTGCCAATCTGCACCATCATACGTGGTAGATTTATCATAACTTTGACCATATTTAATATTGGCAGACAGTTTATCTTGTTGATAATCGGCAAAAGCTGAGACAGCCGCGTTTGTTTGGTCAGCATATGCGTTTGGCACTTCTGAACCATTATCAATATCTGTAGTGGATTTTGCAAATAATCCTGTTGCTCCAATTTCAACATTGTCATTGACTTTATGCTTGGCGACCAAACTTGCGTTTTTGGACTCAAAACCGTCTTTGTCAGCATGATGTATGCCGAACTGAGCGTAAGGTTTCGTCGCGTCAATGCCATTGGTCTTTTCATAACCCGTAGAAAGGCTTAAAGTCGTTGCAGAATTAACCAGTTGTCCTGTAATTTGCCCTTTATAGCTGTTTTCTGTGCCACCGCCAACAGTCAATGCGACATTAGACTGTTGGGCGTTTTGACCTTTAGTAAAGACTTGAATCACGCCGCCCATCGCATCTGAGCCATAAAGACTTGAGCCAGAAGCACCATAAACTATTTCTATTCTATCGATTTGATCGACTGGTAATAGCGATAATGCTGCTCCACCTGCGGTTGCAGAGCTGTAACGAATCCCATCGATTAATACTAAGACTTGACTATTGGAGTAACCACGCAATCTGACACCACTGCTCGCACCATCCCCACCATTTTGAGTAACATATATGCCACCTTGTCCACGAAGTACATCTATCACGCTTTGACCGCGATAACGTTGTAATTGTTCTTCATTAATCACGGTGGTTTGGGCGATGGTATTCTTGACAAGCGTCGGCGTTTTGGTTGCCGTGGTAGTAAAGGTAAGGCTCGGCAAAGTCGTTTCAGCTTCGCCATTAGCAGCTTCGCTAGTCGCTGCATGAGCGCTAACACCAGTCATGGACATGCCAATAATCACCAAAACGCTTTGCGTTATTGGATGAATATTAAAAAATGGCTTTTTGATAAAACGTGGTGATGTCTGACAGGTATAACGCATAACTTGACCCAAAAAATAGTTTAAAGACACATTGTAGAAAAATATCGTTACATAAGCTATTACTTTTGCTTGGTTATTGCTCATCAAAGCCTGAGAATTTTTCAATAAAAAACCCCTCTAGTAACTAAAGGGGTTTTGATAAAAGCCTTGGTATCAACAGCTAGCTTGCTTGCTGCTGTAATTTTTTAGCTTTTTGGTAGCATTCATTAATGTGGTTTTCAGCAATTTTTTTAAACATCAAATAACCGATGGTACCTGCCACTAATTGACCGCCAAATGGTACAAATTTGGTGACTTGCTTGGCGATAATACGACTACCAAAACCTTGGAAGGTTTTTTTAGCAATACTGCGCGTCACCACTAGCCCTGCAAAATCCACTGCTTTATCTTTTAGTTGGTTGATTTGCGCGCCGTTGTTCAAATCTACCGCTGCTTGGGCGGGTTCAATTAAACCAAATTTAGCAGAAATTTCAGGTAGCAATTTTGATAAAAGCGTGGCATCCACCGCAACGTCTAGCAGCGGCACTGGGACAACCGCGGCGGCTGCCGATATTTTGGCTTTACTTTTAATCATCGACTCGCATTCGCGTTTGATTTTTTCTAAATCAAGTTTTGGGTCGATGGTTTTGGTAGAATTTTCTGCTGACATAATTTTTCCTTCTAAAAAATTTCAATTATCAATAGTAAAGGTAGTATTGCAAAACGCTTGCAACAAGAGATGATTATTCATTAATGGTCATTGATCCTGTTTCATTAATGGTAAGTGATGACTCTTTGGTTTGATTATAACTGAGAGTAAACGTATGAATTAGCATCTTTTTGCAAAAAAATGCTAATGGTTTGTAGTGGCATTATTACGATATGCAAAATGCACAAAGGGCTATGGAAGCTGATGGGATGTTTTTCACCGTTTCGCTGTTGTAATTTTGCCTATTCACTCTCATTATGTTAGTTTGTTCTATCTCCTTTATTTGACAACTCTGATAAATTTATGTTGACTGTGACTCCCCGTTTTATTGCGACCCATATTGATGATATTCCCCGTGATTTACAGCCGTTGGCGCAGACATCGATGACATTAGCACGCGTTTTGGCTGGGCGAGGCATGCAAGATGTGGCAAATTTAGACACTTCCTTTAATAAGATGTTACCTGCAAATTCGCTGACTGGCATTACCAAGGCAGTGGCGCTGCTTGACAAGGCGATTGATACGCAGCAAAAAATACTGATTGTGGGTGATTTTGACTGTGATGGCGCTACCAGCACGGCACTGATGGTAAGGGTGCTCCGTGAAATGGGCGCGCAGGTTGAGTTTTTGGTGCCCGATCGTTTTAAGTACGGTTATGGACTGACGCCAGAAATTGTTGCACTAGGTATTGAAACCTATGATCCTGATGTGATTGTCACGGTTGATAATGGTATCTCCAGCCATGCTGGGGTCGAGCTTGCCAAAGCCAAAGGGCTAACGGTGATTATTACCGATCACCACCTAACGACGCAGGCAACACCAAACGCCGATGCCGTGGTCAATCCCAATCAGCTGGGCTGTGATTTTGCTAGTAAATCATTGGTAGGGGTTGGGGTGGCATTTTATGTGCTAGGCAATCTCGCCAAAGTCAGACGCCAAGCCAATAAATCCACCACCCAAGTGAGTCGCTATATTGATTTGGTGGCGCTCGGCACGGTGGCGGATGTGGGCGTATTAGACCAAAATAATCGCATCTTGGTGCACCAAGGTATCCAAGCCATCAAGCAAGGTCGTTGCTGTGTGGGTATTTTGGCGTTGTTGGAGCAGGCGAGTCGTGAGGCAGCCGACATCACGGCTCAAGATTTTGGTTTTATTTTAGGACCCCGCATCAACGCCGCAGGTCGTATGGATAGTATGCGGATAGGCATTGACTGCTTACTGACCGATGATTGGGGGGAGGCACAGCGGCTTGCGCATCAGCTTGATAAACTCAATCAAGAGCGCCGCCAAGTCGAGCAGGGCATGCGACAACAAGCCGATAGTGTATTAACGACGCTTGAGAATCCATCGGAGCAAAATGCTGTAAATCAAGTAACGCACCGCAAACGCAGTATTATTTTGTATCAAGATGAGTGGCACCAAGGGGTGATTGGTATCGTCGCAGGCAGGCTAAAAGAAAGCTACCATGTGCCCGCTATCGTTTTTGCCCCTGCCGATACGGACATGATTGAGGATGATGATCCTATCAAAGGCTCCGCACGCTCCATTGAAGGCATTCATATCCGTGATGCCATTGAATCAGTCGCGCAAACCTACCCCGAACTTATTAGCCACTTTGGCGGGCATGCGATGGCGGCAGGTCTGACAATCAAACGAAAAAACTTTGAGCCGTTTTGTAAAGCGTTTGATGAGGTAATTACAGAAGTGGATGATGAGGTATTTGCAGAGACGTTATATAGCGATGGCGAGTTGACAGCCGGTGAATTCACGGTCGATTTTGTAGATAGCTTGCAGACGTTGGCTATTTGGGGACATGGTTTTGTGCCACCGATATTTGATGGGGTGTTTGTGGTGCAGGATTATCGGGTGTTAAAAGAGCGGCATTTAAAATTATGGTTATCGTATCCCGATGTCCCTTTTACTATCGAAGCGATTTGGTTTAATGCTGACTTTGACGCGATAGCTTTGTCTGCTATCAATCGCAGTGTGTCAAAAGTGCATGTACTCTATGAGCTGGAGAAAAATTTATTTAATGGACAAACTAAATTACAGTTAAGGGTAAAAAAGGGTGTGCTACTCTAATCAAGCGTTTTTGCTGATTCATACACAATCTGATAACCATAACACCCAATAAAGATGATAAACGACATAAAATGACATGTTAATATAATTTATCACCTATACTGCGCCAAATTTTGATAAATTATGCAGGTACCAAGGTGTTAATTTTTAGCGTTAATTTTTTAAAGTTTGAATAAAGCATTGGCGCTTAGCTAGCTAGTATTTATTATTTAACCGTTTGTTTATTAACTGGATATCTTTTAACTGGCTGTTTTTTAACTATCTGTCTTTTACCTGCGTATGGAGAATTGCCATGAGTAAATCGCTTGCCAACAATGCAACCGCAACGACGGCTCGGCAATGGCAAATCCTCTCACAGCTGGATCGCAAACGTTGGCTCGGTACAACCCATATCAAAGAACAGCTTGATTTGATGGGTTTTGATATCAGTTTGCGAACCATTCAGCGAGATTTAAACGCTTTGGCAACACGTTTTCCGATTGAAAAAAACAACACCAATCCACAAGGTTGGCGCTGGCGTGAAGATGCACCGATGCAAAGCTTGCCGCACATGAATTTGTCGCAAGCGGTGGCGTTTAGTATGATGCGCCATAATTTGACCCAGTTATTACCGCCGGCTATTTTGGATGAATTGATTCCGTGGTTTGACCTAGCGAATCGGCAACTCAAAGAAAGCAAAGTGGCAAACACTTGGCTCGATAGAGTGCGTATCTTGTCAGCCAATCAGCCGCTCATCCCGCCATCGGTCAATCCAGCCGCCAAAGACGCCGTCTATGACGCGTTATTTCAAAATAAAAAACTCATCGCCTGTTATAAAGCGCGCGGGCGAGAGGAAGCGCAAAAATACACCTTAAATCCGCTAGCCATAGTGCAACGGGGTGTGGTGATTTACTTGATTGCCTCGCGAACTGACAGAGCGTCTGACGATGTGCGCCAATTTGCTTTGCACCGTTTTGAAAGTGCGGAAGTGAGCGCAAGCGACGCGCAAACCCCGAAAGATTTTAATTTAGACAATTATATCAATACAGGCGCGATGGGGTTTAATTACCCGTTGTTCCAAAAACTCATGCCTGACAGCGAAAAAAACAACCACGAGCCGCCCACGCAGCAAGTGCAGTTACTGTTTCATCCATTATCGGGGGCAAGTTTGCTTGAAAGCCCATTATCAACCGATCAGCAGAGCTGGGAGGATGACGAAGGATTGCATATCACAGCCACAGTGAACATGACATCCCAACTGGTATGGTGGCTACGCGGTTTTGGTAAAGGATTGCGAAAAATCGAGCCTGAGATTTTATCAATCGCCGTCTTTGAAACTCAAACGCCAAACCAACAACCCACTGCCAAAACAATAAGTGAATAACTAACAAACGCCCAAGCAAACTAACTACTTTGTCCGATTTTTCGAGAATCTTATGAAACATGCTGATAATAATACCCTTGAACCCACTGCCACCGACACCAGTTCACAGCAGCCTAGCAAGCCAAAAACCACAATTTTATACAGTGATTTGACCGATGATTCACCTATCACATCTGTCAAATCACCTGATAATCTGACGCCCAGTCCTACCACAGAGACGTACCAGATTATTTCGGCGCAGTTTGCTGACCCAACGCCAGCGCCAACGGTTGAAATAATAGCGCCCGTCAACTCACCCAATTTGACCGATAAAAACACCAATGAGGAAGTAGTATCAAGCACCTCGCTGCCACACCATTCGCTACAGAAAACGCCAAAAATCAACTCAATGACTGATGACAAGATTTTGCAAAAAAGTCATCAGCTAGCAATCACCCAAGACGATCAGCTTGAAGATGATAAAACAGCGACAGGTACAGCTGTCGAGCATATGGATGTGGTACTCAAGCAGTGGTATTTTACCGTGCAATGGCAGCACACGCAGATGCCAAAATCAGGGCTTTACAATAAATTTAAAAAACGCACGCAAGCCATAGATATAGACTTATCCTGCTTGCTTTGTAACCGATATGGCGAGGTAATCGAAACCGTTTGGTTCAAAAATGTCCGTGATAAAGCGCAATCCGTACGCCATCAAGGCGATGAATTATTGGGCAAAAAGCCATTTAGCGCTATCGATGACCGCAAAGAAGACCCTGACAACAACCAAGGCACAAAAATCAATGATGCCAACCTCAATCAAGAAAGTATGGTGCTTTTTTTAAGTAAGCTTCCCCCGCAAGTATTTCATGTGGTGATGATTGTGTCATCTTATCACGGCTATGCGCTTAACAAAGCGAAAGAAGCGTCTTGTCAGCTCAGTGATGATGAAGGTAACGTGATTAGTGAGTTAGCTTTTACCAAACTGCCAACTGATACTAAGGCATTATGGTTTGCCAGTCTGACCCGTTCTGCCGATAGCTGGCGCTACAACACCGAGCATCAACCTTTGGATAATAATAAGATGGCACTAATTGAAAAAGAAGTGAGTGGAAAATTGGTCCGTACGGCTAGATGACATGCCGTGTAGCGTAAGCTTACTCTTTAATTCTCCTGAGTAAAATTACCAAAGATTTTGAAAGCCAAAAATTTATACATTTGACGACGTTGCTACAGCGTCTGTCAGTGATTGGATATATTCGCCACTGTGATACTGTGGTAAACTAGGAAAAAAAGGGATTGTGTTAATCGATAGGGATACAGCGCATCTGCATTATTTTTCTCCTAAATATAGGTATTCCTAGATACATTATTGACTCATTATGCGGTAACCGTATACTTTGCGTTTAAAATGGTCAATCACATTTTATCCCATAATTAGTTAGTAATACTTACTGTGAAATTTCTCACGCTGCTAGATGCATCATCTAGTGTCTCAATTAACATTCATATAAAAGAGGTTCTCTATGGCTAGTGGAAAGTCAAATATTATCTATACCTTAACTGACGAAGCACCGCTACTGGCGACTTATTCACTACTTCCTATCATTGAAACATTTACCAAGCCTGCTGGCGTTGAAATTACTAAAACCGATATTTCCGTTGCCGCGCGTGTATTGGCAGAGTTCTCCGACTACCTGACCCCAGAACAACAAGTGACCGATAATCTTGCTGAGCTTGGTCGGTTAACCCAAGACCCAGACACCAATATCATCAAATTGCCTAATATCAGTGCCTCAGTGGCTCAGCTACAAGAATGTATTGAAGAGTTACAAGCCAAAGGCTACAAGATTCCCAATTACCCAGAAAACCCAACCACAGACGAAGAAAAAGCCATCAAAGCCCGTTATGGTAAATGTTTAGGTTCTGCGGTAAATCCCGTATTACGTGAAGGTAATTCCGATCGCCGTGCCCCCGCCGCCGTAAAAAACTATGCCAAAAAACACCCGCATTCAATGGGTGAATGGAAACAATGGTCAAAAACCCACGTCTCTCACATGGAAGAAGGGGACTTCTACCATGGCGAAAAATCAATGACCCTTGATAAAGCGCGTAAAGTCAAAATGGAGCTCATCACCAACAGTGGCAAAGCTGTGGTGCTAAAACCTGAAGTTGCCCTACAAGACGGTGAAGTGATTGACTCAATGTTTATGAGTAAAAAAGCCTTAATCGAATTTTATGAAAAAGAGCTAGAAGACTGCCGCGAAGGTAAAATCCTGTTCTCTCTACACGTCAAAGCCACGATGATGAAGGTATCACATCCTATCGTATTTGGTCACTGCGTGAGAGTTTACTACAAAGATGCATTCGAAAAATGGAACAAAACCTTTGACGAATTAGGTATTAATGTTAACAACGGTATGGCAGGCCTATACGAAAAAATCGAAACCCTACCGACCACTATCCGTGAAGAAATCGTCCGTGACCTGCATGCCTGTCAAGAGCATCGCCCCGCATTGGCGATGGTTGACTCAGCGAAGGGAATCGACAACTTCTATTCGCCAAATGATGTCATTGTAGACGCCTCAATGCCAGCGATGATTCGTAATGGTGGTAAAATGTGGGCAGCAGATGGCAAGCCTTACGACTGTAAAGCAGTGATGCCAGAATCGACCTTTGCCCGTATTTACCAAGAAGTCATCAACTTCTGTAAATGGCATGGCAACTTTGACCCAGCGACCATGGGTACCGTACCAAACGTAGGTTTGATGGCACAAAAAGCGGAAGAATACGGCTCTCACGACAAAACTTTTGAAATCCCAGAGGCAGGCTTTGCCAATATCACGGACATTGAGACCGGCGAAGTATTGATGTCGCAAAATGTTGAAGAAGGTGATATTTGGCGTATGTGTCAAGTCAAAGATGCGCCAATTCGTGACTGGGTAAAACTGGCCGTGACGCGTGCACGTAACTCAGGCATGCCAGCTATCTTCTGGCTTGACCCATACCGCCCACATGAAAATGAACTCATCAAGAAAGTTAAAAAATACTTACAAGAGCATGATACCACAGGGCTAGATATCCAAATTATGTCTCAAGTTCGTGCGATGCGTTATACCCTTGAGCGTGTGGCGCGTGGCTTGGACACCATCTCAGTGACAGGTAACATCTTACGTGACTACTTAACTGACTTGTTCCCAATTTTAGAATTAGGCACCTCAGCCAAAATGCTATCAATCGTCCCATTGATGGAAGGCGGTGGTCTTTATGAGACAGGGGCAGGCGGTTCAGCCCCAAAACATGTCGAGCAGTTGGTTGAAGAAAACCACTTGCGCTGGGATTCACTCGGCGAGATGCTGGCGCTTGCGGTATCTTTAGAAGACTTGGGGATTAAAGAAAATAACCCACGGATAAAATTACTGGCAAAAACCCTAGACTTGGCAACGGGTAAATTGTTGGATAACGACAAATCACCATCACGCCGTACCGGTGAGCTCGACAACCGTGGCAGCCATTATTATCTAGCCAAATACTGGGCAGAAGAATTGGCGAACCAAGAGGAAGATGGCGAGCTTAAAACCAAGTTTGCGCCACTTGCTCAAGCGTTGTCAGAAAATGAAGACAAAATCGTTGCTGAATTAAATGATGTTCAAGGTCAAGGTGCAGATATTGGCGGTTACTATCAACCAGACCAACAAAAACTAAGCCAGGTGATGCGCCCAAGTGCGACATTTAACCAAGCATTGGCTTCGTTTGATGCCTAAATCAATAGTATAAAAAAAGCCGAAGCTGAATGCTTCGGCTTTTTTAGCTTATGTGAACGGTTCAACATAGATAAGCTAAAGATACAGCTGAGATAAAAACATAGCTGAGCTAAGAATATAGATGAGCCAAAACCGTTAACATCATTATTTTTGCTTTTCTTCAACAAGCGCCAATGCAGATTTTAGCTGGTTAGTAATATCATTTTTATCATAATTACGAATATCATGAAAATTTAAATGTAGGTTAAACCCAGGCAAGCTAAAGTCCACCCAATCGGTTTGCTCTATAGATTCGCTGTTGGGTTCAAGCAATTCCCACACATTCATGGCATCTTGAAAGCCCTTAAACTTAAGTTGCCCCACGGCTTGGCAATGATGGACATGACCAATTAAATTAAACGTGCTTTCGCTGATCAAAATTTGATTGTTTTGCGCGGCAGTTTCAAGGCGAAAGGCAAAATTGGCCTCTTTTCCAACCACGGTATAAGTCATACGATTGCGGCTGCCAAAATTACCGACATAACAATACCCTGTATTGATACCCATACGTACATGCAGCCCTTCAAAACCGAGTAATCGCCATTGGTGGCGCAGCACTTCCATCTCACGGCGCATCTCAATGGCCATACTGGCACAAGCAATCGCGTTATCACGGTCATTACCACCCATATCGCCAAAATAGCACAATAACCCATCACCCAAAAACTTATCGAGGGTCGCACCATATTTTTGGCTCACTTGGGTCATACGGTCAAGGTAAGTATTTAAAATATTGGCTAAATGGTCGGAGCTAATATGATCCGACAAATCAGTAAAGCCAACAATGTCCGAAAACAAAATAGTTAGCTTGCGACGTTGATTAATGACTTCAACCTTGGTGTTATTTTTGACAATGGGCTGCCAAATCTGGGGCGGCAAAAAACGGGTTAATTTATTGGTTACCTTGACTAAGGTATCAATCCGTGCCTGCTGCTGCGCAAGCATTTGATTTTTTTGGCGTAAGCGAACTACCATGGACCAAATATGATAACCGACAATTAAGATGTCGGTAAATACAATGGCGAAATTTAAAATGTCTTCTTGCTTGGCCGACAAACTAATGGCAGGTAATAAAAAATGCGCGAATATCAGACTAAGTAGACCTACTGCTACGGTTAATAATACCAACGAAACGGTGTATTTGGTATCTGAAAAAATCAAGCGAATCAAAATCAACAACCATAACGCAAGGCTTGGGATATAGTTAAACTGCAACATACCCGTTGCCAACGCCATCAGGGTTAATACACTTGCCGAAGTAATGTAGTGATGGGGCCGGATAACACTCAAAGTGGTGATGATAACGCCTACTACCAACAGCAAGATACTGAGCATATGATAAATGGGCGGTACGTCAAGAGAGGTTAAGGTAAGCAATACAACAAAAAATGCCACTAACTCAATGAATTTCGGACTTTTTAGATTGGTCGAAAGACCTTGAATGGATTCACGCAATTTAGTTCGTCTACCTCGTAGTAAATTTTTTTAGACGTTCATTTGCCAATCAAATGGCATATCACGATGACCCCTCAGTGCCATCATCAGTGTCTGCTGCATATGGCTGAGCACTTCAGGGGTATAGGGGATGGCTGGATTGCCCCATACGGGATTGGGCCAAGCAATGTCATTTTGGTAGCGCACGATATGATGAAAATGCAATTGCGGCACTTGGTTGCCAAGCGCGGCGATGTTCATTTTGTCGGCTTGAAAAGTTTTGGCAAGCTGACTTGATAGCCAGCTAGATTCACGTAAAAATTGGGCTTGGTCACTGGCGGACAGTTCATATAATTCTTTGATACCTGGGACACGCGGAATTAGAATCAACCAAGGAAATTGACAGTCGTTCATCAAGCGGCAAGTAGATAACGGAAATTCGCCCACCAAAAAAGTATCTTTTGCTAGTTGTGGATGTAAATTAAACATAATAACTCAATGCATTTAAAAGTGTTTTTGGAATTTAAAACTGATAAAATCAAATAATTCGCGTATTTTAGCAGTTATACCTACAAGACGAAATACTTTATTCAGAATAAGCGCATTGCAATTTAAGATTTCTTAAAGCATAAAGCAAGGCCGTTTATTTAGCCTAACTATGTCTGAGTGTTTTACAAATTTTGGGAAGTTTATGCAGTTGTCAAAGTCTCTTAACCAATGTCAGCGTCATGCTGATGCACCATCTTTATCCCGCCGTTGTTTTATGATGGCATTGTTTGCTTTACTCATGGTTATCACCAGTGTCAAACCCACCGCTGCATGGGCGGCTGATAGCAGCAAATCAGCGAGTAGCGCCAGCGGCACGGTCACCCCACAAGACACCTTTGGGCGTGATACCCCGCGTGGTAGCGTACAAGGCTTTATTCAAGCCTTGGCAAAAAGTGATTGGATGCTCGCCAGCCGTTATGTAGATTTAAGTTCTACCAAAGACCCCAGTGGCACGCTCGAATCTTTAAAATCGGCACTCGATAGCGGCGGACGTATCAACGAGCAGCTACAAATTAGCAATGACCCTACCGGCAATCTCGATGACAAACTAGCGCCCAATCTCGATAAGGTAGGGGAGATCAACAATCCCACCGCTGACAAAAAGAGTATCGACATCTTAATGCAGCGTGTCAAACAATCTAACGGCACCAATATTTGGCTGATTTCACAACAAACCTTGCAAGAAGTTGCGTCGTTATCACTCGTTACCCAGCCGACATTGGTAGAAAAGTACATTCCCAAACAATGGATTGAGAAAGATATTAAAGGCTATAGTCTTGGGCACATTGCGGCAGTGATTGCGCTCATGATAGCAACTTATCTCGCCTGTCTATTGATTAGCCAAATCTTATATATGATTATCACGCGGATTTATCTAGCGACCCACCCAGATAAAGAAAAGCAATTTCCAATTGATGGACGCGTGGTTGTGCCTGCCGCAATGGTGCTGACGGCGCTGATTATCAAAGAAGCCATGATTTTGGTGGGTATTAATTTGGTTGTGCGCAATATGGCGTCCAACCTTGCCGATATTTTATCTTGGGTATCAATGGTATGGTTGATTTTACGTATTTTGGATTTGATTTTTAAACGTGCAGAAAACTATGCGAGTAATAACCATCATCCAGAGCGGCTATCTGTCCTAAATCTGCTGCGAAAAGTCGTAAAATTGATTTTGATTGCGATTGCGACCATTGTGATTTTGGGTAATCTAGGCTACGACTTAACCACAGGTATTGCCGCATTAGGGATTGGTGGTGTGGCGTTGGCGTTGGGTGCACAAAAAACGATTGAAAACTTGGTGGGCAGTGTATCGGTCGTTGCTGACCAGCCTGTAAATGTGGGCGACTACTGCCGCTTTGGCACGCAAGAAGGTACAGTTGAAGACATCGGTATCCGCTCCACCCGTCTGCGTACCACCGATCGCACAGTAGTGACAATTCCCAATGGTAATTTCTCATCGATGAGCATTGAAAATGTCTCTCAGCGCGATATGTTTCATTTTTCGCAAGTGTTCTATATCTCGCGCGATAGCGACATCGAGAAATTACGTGAATTTATGGAGCAAACACAAATTTATATCACCAATCATCCGGACACCAACAGTGTGTGGAATCAAGTGCGTATCTCTGGCACTCAGCAAGACGCGTATCTTGTTGAAGTGCGATGCTATCTCAATGTGAAAGGGGCAATGGATTTTAATCAAAAACAAACTGATATGATTTTAAAAATCGCGGAGATGATGAAAGAGGTGGGACTCAAAAATGCGTTACCGACCAGCCGTGTGATGATGGGCAAACCGATTGATGTTACCTATTCAAATTTTGCTAATACTGTACCTGTGAAAGATAAATTGGCGGGGTCAGAAAAACTGGCACAATCAGACAAGCCTGATACCAAGCCTTAGTGACTCATGGTTTTGGTATTGGCTTTTGAATTTGAATTGGGCAGGGTGGTGGCAGGTGTGGCATCACCCAAGTCAACATAGACAGGAATCGGACTGTCGTATGTTTGCGGCAAAGAAGCACACGAGGTAAGGTTCATGAGTAAAATGGCATAAACAATCAACGAGTTTTTCAAGTTCAAACATCCTATGTAATAAAATTCCATGCAATGAAAATTTCTAGGCTTTTAATAATAAAAACCTAGATATTACATTGAAATAATTTAAGAGTTAAAATCTATTTGTTATTACTAATATAGATTTTAAAAGGCTTTCCATTCTTAGACACGATTTTCTTACCACTTTTAGTAGTAAAGGAATGCCTTAAAACATATGTACCTTTTTCATCTTTATATAGCATTATTTTCCTTAAAATGAAAATAACGACTATCACTTCAAGTAATTTTGATGAACAAGGAATATTGATTGCGTGTAAAATATCAGGCTCAAAACCTAGAGAAGTTATTTTACTATCAATACCACTTGTGGAAGTCGATAGCCTTAACTTCCTGATAATAGATACTGCTAATATCTATTATCACCAATGGCATAATCAGTTAACGGGTTATGCCATTTTTATTTGTATTTAATGAAGATAAATCACTGAATAAAAAACTAGGGATAATCCATCAGTATTATCCCTAAATACTCTCTTATAAAGTACAAGCGCCGCCAGCACAGCCATTTTCAAGGTCATCTTGGGCATCATTTGCGCCATCACGGGTGTTATGATAGTACAGTGTCTTAACCCCCAATTTATACGCCATCAACAAGTCTTGAATCATCACCTTCATCGGTACACGGCTATCTTCAAACTTGGTTGGGTCGTAGTTGGTATTGGCTGAGATGCTTTGGTCAATAAATTTTTGCATAATCGCTACAAGACTCAAATAACCTTTGTTATTCGGCATTTGCCATAATAGCTCGTATTGATCTTTGAGCTTATCAATCTCAGGCACCACTTGTTTTAAAATACCGTCTTTTGATGCTTTGACAGATACCAGACCACGCGGTGGCTCAATACCATTAGTTGCGTTAGCAATCTGGCTAGAGGTTTCTGATGGCATCAAGGCGGTCAAGGTTGAATTGCGAAGACCGTGAGTTTTGATATCGTGACGCAGTGCTTCCCAGTCAAGTTGTAGCGGCTCATTGCAAATCGCATCAATATCTGCTTTATACGTATCAATCGGTAAAATGCCTTGTGAGTACGTGGTATCGCCAAATGCAGGACACGCGCCTTGCTCTTTAGCCAGTTTATTGGATGCCACCAGCAGATAATATTGTAAGGCTTCAAAAGTGCGATGGGTTAAACCGAGCGCCGTAGGATCTGAATATTTGGTACCATTTTTGGCAAGATAATAGGCGTAGTTGATGACACCAATACCCAGCGTACGGCGTTTCATAGAGCCATTTTTAGCAGCGATGACAGGATAGTCTTGGTAGTCAAGCAAGGCATCTAGCGCACGCACGATCAGTTCCGCGGGCTCTTTGATGTCTTCTAATTGGTTGATTTCACCCAAGTTAATGCCTGATAACGTACAAAGGGCGATTTCACCGCTTTCATCATTGATGTTGTCAAGCGGTTGGGTTGGTAGCGCGATTTCCATACATAGGTTAGATTGGCGAATTGGCGCGACACTTGGGTCAAACGGACTGTGGGTGTTGCAATGGTCAACGTTTTGCACATAGATACGACCCGTGCTGGCACGCTCTTGCATCATCAGGCTAAACAACTCTTGCGCGGGCACACTGCGTTTGCGAATGGATTCATCTTGCTCATATTGCTCATACAAACGCTCAAACTCGGCTTGATCGGCAAAAAAAGCATCGTACAAACCTGGCACATCCGATGGGGAAAACAGGGTCACGTTTTGATTTTTAATCAAACGTTGATAGATGGTTTTATTGATTTGCACGCCATAATCCATGTGGCGAACACGGTTGTCTTCCACACCGCGGTTGTTTTTGAGCACCAACAGATTTTCCACTTCCAAATGCCAAATCGGGTAGAACAAGGTCGCTGCACCACCTCGCACGCCGCCTTGTGAGCAGCATTTGACGGCAGTTTGGAATAGTTTATAAAAAGGAATACAGCCAGTGTGCTGCGCTTCACCGCCACGAATTGGGCTACCTAATGCGCGAATACGACCCGCATTGACACCAATACCGGCACGCTGTGACACATACCGCACGATGGCACTGGTAGTGGCATTGATACTGTCTAAGCTATCATCACATTCAATGAGTACACATGAGCTAAACTGACGCGATGGGGTACGCACGCCCGACATGATTGGCGTTGGTAGTGAGATTTTAAAAGTAGAGGTCGTGTCATAAAAGCGCTTGATATAATCTAATCGCGCAGCCTTGTCATATTGTTTGTCGTAACTGGCAAACAGACACATACCGACGAGCATGTACAAAAATTGTGGGCTTTCAAAGACTTGTTTGGTGACGCGGTCTTGCACCAAATATTTGCCTTCCATTTGTTTGACAGCGGCATACGCAAAGCTTAAATCACGGTTATGGTCAATATAGTCATTGAGTATATCAAATTCTTCTTTGCTAAAGTCTTGCAAAATATGGGCATCGTAACGACCTTCTTGGGTCAGTTTGGTGACATGGTCAAACAAATGCGGCGGTTCAAACTGACCAAACGCGATTTTGCGTAAATGAAAAATTGCCAATCGCGCTGCCAAATACTGATAATCAGGCGTTGCTGCAGAAATCAAATCCGCGGCTGATTTAATGATGGTTTCATGGATGCTTTTGGTGGTGATTTTGTCATAAAACTGGATATGTGAGCTGATTTCTACTTGCGAAACAGACACATTATCAAGTCCTTCTGCTGCCCACTCGATGACTCGGTGAATCTTATCCAAATCAATTTTTTCCAAACGCCCGTCGCGTTTTTGCACGAGGATATCTTCAGTACGAGTCATAATACGTTCCTTTTTTTACCTATTTATCAACGTCATATCTGTATGTATTAAAAAGGCGCTGAGTGAGAGGTGGTGAGATAAAAATGCCAAGTAAAACAGCTAACCGAAAGTATAGTGAGTGTGTGTGCCGCTTTTAACGACCGCTTTTGAGCCGAGGCCACATCACTTATCTAGCATCGCAAAGTCATTGCCGTATTATTGCAAGGTTTTGCAAAAAACTACTATATCTAGGGGTTGTTTTATTATTTCGCACAATATAGCCTAAAAAAATTTGTAATTCTAGCTTGTATTTTTTTCAATTTTTTGCCTATTTTTTTGCAAAAATCCTAGACGCTTGATTTTATTAGCAGTTCATCAAGTCAAGCAAAAAGATAAAAAATTTGTAATTATTAAAATCAGATGGCTTGATGAACGCGTAGTCATTGTCATAAAAATTTGCAAAATTTATGCTATAGTCAAACTTATAGTCAAACCATTAAAACGATTTTGCAATCGTGGTTTTTTATGAAGTTAATCAACAAAAACAAAAGGACGGATAATGACAACTTTTAGTAATTTTACCTATGAGGAATTAACTATCGGGCAAACTGCCAGCATGACCCGCCAAGTGACCGCAGATGATGTCAAAGCATTTGCGCTTGTTACCCATGACTACAACCCAGCGCATCTCGATAATGAGTATGCCGAGCAGAGCCAGTTTAAAGGCGTGATTGCGCATGGTATGTGGACAGCAGGTCTATTATCAGCCTTGATTGGTACCAAATTTCCAGGCTTGGGGACAATTTATCTGAACCAAAGTTTGTCGTTCCGTCGTCCTGTGCATATAGACGATACCTTAACCGCGACCTTGACCGTGAAAAGTAAAGACGATAGCAAAAAATGGGTGGTGTTAGATTGCCAAGTGACCAATCAAGACGGTAAAGCGGTAGTGACAGGCGAAGCGCAAGTAATTCCCCCCACTGAAAAGAGCAGCCGTGAAGCGGTCAAATTAGAAGATTTTACCCTGCGTCAAACCTTCACAGAATAAACAGTCAATATAGAATAGACAGCATCAAAGTGTTGCAGTTATTGACGACAATTATTTGCTACAATAAAGCCAAGAAATTCTTTGGCTTTTTTTATAATTTTTTGATAGCAGATAAACCATGAAAACATTAACGCCTGAACAACAACAAATTTTAGCCAATGTCAAAATGCCGGACGATTGGAAGCACGCCTTGGCGACAGAACTAACGAGCAGCAATATGGATAAGATTCGCCAGTTTTTGCGAGATCAATATCATGCGCAAAAAGTGATTTATCCATCGGGTAGTCAAATGTTCAATGCGTTTAACTTGACGCCTTTGTCGCAGGTCAAAGTAGTGATTTTGGGTCAAGACCCGTACCATGGTGCAGGACAAGCGATGGGGTTATCCTTTTCCGTGCCCAAAGCTATCCCCAAACCCCCGAGTCTACAAAATATTTTACGAGAGCTTGCCGCCGATTTGGGTATCGCCCCGTCAAAACATGGCGATTTGACCCATTGGGCAACTCAAGGGGTGCTGCTACTCAACAGTATGTTATCCGTAGAAGCAGGGCAGGCGGGCAGTCATCAGCGTATTGGCTGGGAAACGTTCACTGATGCGGTGATTGAGGCTGTCAATCAGCACTGCGAGCACTGTGTCTTTATCCTATGGGGGAGTTACGCACAGAAAAAAGGCCGTTTTATCGATACATCTAAGCATTTAATCATTACAGGCACGCATCCATCACCGCTTGGCGCCAATCGGGGTGGTTTTTTTGGCACCCGTCCTTTTTCCAAAGCCAATGATTATCTGATAGCGCATGGCAAAAGCCCGATAGATTGGCAATTGCCACAGTAGTTTGGGTGGTATCATAAATGAATGCAAGTGAGCATAACTGTTGTGAAACAGGCTTTTGTGACAGCGATGACGCCTTTATGCAAGCGGCGCTTGACGTTGCAGCCGAGGGCGGACAGCAGGGGGAAGTGCCAGTGGGTGCCGTGATTGTGCATCAAGGTACCATCATAGCCAAAGGCTACAATCAACCGATTTTAAGCCATGATGCCACGGCCCACGCCGAAATAGTGGCAATAAGGCGAGCGTGTCAATATTTTGATAATTACCGCCTGCCAGCGGATTGTGAACTGTTTGTCACGCTTGAGCCTTGCACCATGTGTCTAGGAGCGATTATTCACGCCAGAGTGTCGCGCTTGGTGTTTGCAGCGACAGAGCCGAAAGCAGGCATGATTGTCAGCCAGCAGGATTTTAGCCAAGTGACGTTTTACAATCATTTTTTGACCGTAAA